>NZ_JADBGC010000035.1:0-102984 GCF_014892245.1 Microbispora sitophila
CGCAAACGATCATCACGACCGGCCCGTAGGACTGGGTGGCCAGCGTGGTCGCCCACACCGACGCCAACGCCATCAACGCCCCGACCGACAGGTCGATGCCACCACCGATGATCACGAAGGTCATGCCCACCGTGATCACCCCGATGGTCGAGGCCAACGCCAGGATGCTCACCAAATTGGAGGACGTGGCGAAGTTCTCCGGCCGGGTCACCAGGCCCACGATCGCCAGCAGCACCAGCGCCGCGACCAGACCCAGATGCCGGACCTCACCCAGCCGGCCGAAGCGACCGCCCGGGCCCGCCGCCTTCACGCGGGGACCGGCCGGCGCGGCCTGATCGACCTCAGTCATGGAACGCTCCTTCGGAGGGGGGATTTGCTTCGTCGGACCCGGACGTCTCCTCCGCGGAGACCATCACCAGGTCGAGCACGCGGTGCTCGTCCAGGTCCTCGGCCGGCGCCTCGTGGACGATCCGGCCCTCGCGGATGACCAGCACGCGGTCGGCCAGGCCGAGCACCTCGGGCACCTCGCTGGACACCAGCAGCACGCCGATGCCGTCGTCGGCCAGCTTGCGCACCAGCGCGTACAGCTCGGCCCGGGCGCCGACGTCCACACCGCGGGTGGGCTCGTCCAGCAGCAGCAGCTTGCGGTCCTCGGCCAGCCAGCGCCCCAGCACCGCCTTCTGCTGGTTGCCGCCCGACAACGTCCTGATCGGCCGGCGCGGATCGGGCGGACGGATGTCCAGCGCCTCCGACAGCCGTTTGGCCTCGGCGAACTCGGTCCTGCGGTCGAGCCAGCCCAGCCACCGCGGCTTGGTGTAGCGGCTCAGGCTCGCCAGCGTGATGTTCTGCGCGACGGGGTGGTCCAGCAGCAACGCCTGCGCCTTGCGCTCCTCGGGCGCCAGGCCCATGCCCATCCGCACCGCGCGGGTCGTGCTGCCCGGCCGCACCGTCTGCCCGTCGAGCACGACCCGGCCACTGGCCCGCCGTGCGCCGTAGATCGCCTCGATGATCTCGCTGCGGCCCGAGCCGACCAGGCCGGCCAGGCCGACGATCTCCCCGGCCCTGATGCTGAACGACACGTCGGCGAACCGGCCGGGCAGCGTCAGGTTCTCCACCCGCAGCACCTCGGGCCGGCCCTCGTGGGCGTCCCTGCCCGGCCGGGGCGGGAAGACGTACTCGACGTTGCGGCCGGTCATCAGCGCCACGATCTGCGAGGTCGGCGTGTCCTTGGCCGCCAGCCCCACCGCGACCGTACGGCCGTCCTTCAGCACCGTGACACGGTCGCCGATCTCGCGGATCTCCTCCAGGCGGTGGGAGATGTAGATCACCGCCACGCCCTGTGAGGTGAGGTCGCGGATCACCCGGAAGAGGTTCTCGACCTCGTCGTGGGCCAGCGCGGCCGACGGCTCGTCCATGATGATCAGCCGGGCCGAGTGCGACAGCGCCCTTGCCATGCTGACGATCTGCTTGTGCGCCGGGGACAGCCGGCCCACCTCGGTGCGGGGGCGGATCTCGCCGTGCCCCAGCCGCTTGAGCAGCTCGGCCGTCGCCCGGTCGGCCTCGGCCCGGCGGGAGAACCCGAAGGACGCCATCTCGTGGCCGAGGAAGATGTTCTCTGTGACGCTCAACCCGTCGACCAGGTCGAGCTCCTGATAGATGGTGGCGATTCCGTGGCCCATGGCCGCGGTCGGCGGCGCCAGCCGTACGGGCGAGCCGTCGAGCAGCACCTCGCCCTCGTCGGGCTCGTGGGCACCGGACAGGATCTTGATGAGCGTGGACTTTCCGGCGCCGTTCTGGCCGAGCAGGCAGTGCACTTCTCCGGCTCTGACCTCAAGGTCCACGCCGTCCAGCGCGCGTACGCCGGGGAACTGCTTGACGATCCCCCTCATTTGAAGCAGGGGGTGTTCGTCTCCCATGGGGGTCTCCCAACGATGATCAGTTGGCGGAGTAGACGTGGTCGCTGATGAGGCGGGTGGCGCCGATGACACCCGCGGTATCGCCGAGTTCGGACAGCACGATCGGCAGGTTTCCGGTGGCGAGCGGCAGCGACCTGCGGTAGACGACGCTTCTGATCTCCGCGAGCAGCACGTGGCCGAGCTTGGCCACGCCACCCGCGATGATCACGAGGCCGGGGTTGAAGAAGCTGACCAGGCTCGCCAGCACCTGGCCCACCCGGCGCCCGCCGTCGCGGATCAGCCCGATCGCGCCCGCGTCGCCCTGCGCCGCCGCGGCGGCGACGTCCTCGGCCGTCAGCGTGCCCGCGACCGCGAGCCGTTCGGCCAGGTACGGCGAGCCGCCCGAGCGGGCCACCGCGACGGCCTCCCGCGCCAGCGCGGCGCCGCCGAAGTACGCCTCCAGGCATCCCGAGTTGCCGCAGGAACAGACCGGCCCCAGGTCGTCCACCCGGATGTGGCCGATGTCGCCGGCGCTGCCGGACACCCCGCGGTAGATCTTGCTGTCCACCACGATGCCGCAGCCGATACCGGTGCCGATCTTGACGAGCAGGAAGTCCTCGACGTGCCGCGCGACACCTGCGTGCAGTTCCCCGAGCGCCATGATGTTGACGTCGTTGTCGACCACCGTGGGGCAGCACAGCGCCTGCCCGACCGTCTCCCTCACCGGGTAACGGTCCCAGCCCGGCATGATCGGCGGCACCACCGGAACGCCTTCGGCGAAGCTCACCGGCCCGGGGACGCCGATGCCGGCGCCGCTCAGATCGGTGAACAGCCCGTCCCTGCTCAGCTTGCCGAGCAGTTCGATGGCCCGGTCGAGCACGACGGCGGGTCCCTCTTTGATGTCGCAGGGCTCGCTCAGATGACCGAGCACGTTGAGCTCTCCGTCGGTGACCGCGACGTCGATCGAGGTGGCGCCGATGTCGATCCCGCCGAACCGGATGTCACGGGCCAGCCGTACGCGTCCCGAGCGCCGGCCGCCGCGCGAGGCGGCCAGTCCGTCGGGCTCGGCGAGCCCCAGCTCGAGCAGGCGGTCCAGCTCGACGTTGAGCTTCGACCGTGACAGGTCCACCACGTCGCCGAGTTCGGCACGGGAACGCCCGCCGTCCCTCAGCAACCGCAGGAGCGCGGCCTGGTGGACGTTCTCCGGCCTGATGGTCGTCCTCTTCACGTACGCCTCCGCGTCCCGGTGATTGGCTGGAAACGTACCTCTTTTCTGCTGATTGGGGAAGACCTTTTATCGATGTGATGCAACCTTTCGCTGAAATCAGCAAAAGTAGCGTCCCGTGTGCGGGGTAGGAGAGCAGAGAGGATGGTTGGAAGGCGCATGCTGGGGGTCGCCTGACATGCTGGGTTTGCCTGACGGGGTGCGCGGCTGCCTGTTCGACATGGACGGGGTGCTCACGCGCACGGCCCGGATCCACGCCGCGGCGTGGAAGGAGATGTTCGACGAGTACCTGCGCGAGCGGGCGGTCGCCACCGGCACGCCGTTCGTGCCCTTCGACGAGACCGGCGACTACGAACGGTACGTCGACGGCAAGAAGCGCCTGGACGGCACCCGGGGGTTTCTGCGGGCCAGGGGCATCGACCTGCCCGAGGGCAAGCCGGGCGACCCGCCGGGCATGCCCACCGTCAACGGCCTGAGCAACCGCAAGAACGAACTGGTCCAAGGGATCCTCGACCGGCAGGGCGTGGAGGTCTTCGAGGGCTCGGTGCGTTATCTGCGCGCCGCCCGCGACGCCGGGCTGCGCCGCGCGGTCGTCTCCAGCAGCGCCAACACCGCGCGCGTGCTCGCCGCGGCCGGGCTTGAGGACATGTTCGACGCGCGGATCGACGGCGAGGTGGCCAGGGAGCGCGGCCTGGCGGGCAAGCCCGCCCCCGACATGTTCCTCGCCGCCGCCGAGACGCTCGGGCTCGCGCCGGCCGAGGCCGCGGTGTTCGAGGACGCGCTGGCGGGGGTCGCCGCCGGGCGCGCGGGCGGCTTCGCCGTCGTGGTGGGCGTGGACCGCGGGCACCAGGCCGAAGCCCTGCGGGACAACGGTGCCGACGTCGTGGTGACGGACCTCTCCGAGCTGCTGGACGAGAAATGATCAAGCATCCCGCCTTCATCGTCGAGCCGTGGTCGGTGCGGGAGTGCCACCTGCACACCGACGTGCTCGCCCAGACCGAGTCGGTGTTCGCGCTGTCCAACGGGCATATCGGGCTGCGCGGCAACCTCGACGAGGGCGAGCCGTACGGGCTGCCGGGCACCTACCTCAACTCCTTCTACGAGCTGCGCCCGCTGCCGTACGCCGAGGCGGGCTACGGCTACCCCGAGTCCGGGCAGACCGTCGTCAACGTCACCAACGGCAAACTGATCCGGCTGCTCGTGGACGACGAGCCGTTCGACGTCCGCTACGGCACGCTGCACTCACACGAGCGGGTCCTCGACCTGCGGGCGGGGACGCTCACCCGGAAGGTCTGCTGGAGCTCGCCGACCGGGGCGCAGGTGCGCGTCACCTCGACCCGGCTCGTGTCGTTCACCCACCGGGCCGTGGCCGCGGTCCGCTACGAGGTGGAACCGGTGGACCAGCCGCTCAACGTGGTCGTCCAGTCGGAACTGGTGGCCAACGAGACCGTGCCGCCGCCGACCGCCGACCCCCGCGCCGCCGCCGCACTGGAGGCGCCGCTGGTCCTGGAGGAGAACGTCGCCGCACGCAACAACGTGTGCGTCATGGTCCACTCCACCAGGGCCAGCCGGCTGCGGGTCGCGGCGGCGATGCGTCACGAGATCGACGGTCCGGACGGCACCCGGGCCGAGTGCGACGGCGGCGGCAACGTCAGCCGGGTCACGGTCGCCACCCGGCTCGTGCCGGGCCGGCGGCTGCGGCTGGACAAGTTCTTCGCCTACGGCTGGTCGGCCAAGCGGTCCAGGCCCGCGATGCACGACCAGGTCGTGGCGGCGCTCGCGGCGGCCCGGCTCACCGGGTGGGAGGGCCTGTGCGCCGAGCAGCGCGCCTTCCTCGACGACTTCTGGGCGGGCGCCGACGTCGAGGTCGAGGGCGACGCCGAGGTGCAGCAGGCCGTGCGCTTCGGGCTGTTCCACCTGCTCCAGGCGGGCGCCCGGCTGGAGCGGCGGCCCATTCCCGGCAAGGGGCTGACCGGCTCGGGCTACGACGGGCACGCGTTCTGGGACACCGAGAGCTTCGTGCTTCCGGTGGCCACCTACACCTACCCCAGGGCCGCCGCCGACGCCCTGACGTGGCGCGCCTCGATCCTGCCCCTCGCCCAGGCGCGGGCCGAGCAGCTCGGGCTGGGCGGGGCCGCCTTCCCCTGGCGGACGATCAACGGCGAGGAGTGCTCGGGATACTGGCCGGCGGGCACGGCGGCCTTCCACGTCAACGCCGACATCGCCGCCGCGGTCACGCGGTACGTCGACGCGACCGAGGACACCGACTTCGAGCGGGACATCGGCCTGCCGCTGCTCGTCGCGACCGCCCGGCTGTGGTGCGCGCTCGGCCACCACGACGCCGAGGGCCGCTACCGCCTCGACGGCATGACCGGCCCGGACGAGTACAGCGCGATCGCGGACAACAACGTCTACACCAACCTCATGGCCCAGCGGAACCTGCGGGCCGCCGCCGCGGCGGCCGTACGCCATCGCGACCGGGCCGAGCAGTTGGGGGTCACGCTGGAGGAGACCGCCATGTGGCGCGACTGCGCCGCCGCCACCTACCTGCCGTACGACGAGCGGCTGGGGGTCCACGAGCAGAGCGAGGGGTTCACCGGGCACGCGGTGTGGGACTTCGCGGGCACCACACCCGAGCAGTATCCGCTGCTGCTCCACTTCCCCTACTTCGACCTCTACCGGAAGCAGGTCGTCAAGCAGGCCGACCTCGTGCTGGCCATGCACCTGTGCGGCGAGGCGTTCACGTCCGAGCAGAAGGCGCGCAACTTCGCCTACTACGAGGCGCTGACCGTGCGGGACTCCTCGCTGTCGTCGGCCACCCAGGCCGTGCTCGCCGCCGAGGTGGGGCAGCTCGACCTCGCCTACGCCTATCTCGGCGAGGCCGCGCTGATGGACCTGCGCGACCTCGAGCACAACACCCGCGACGGCGTCCACATGGCCTCGCTGGCCGGGGCGTGGATCGCGCTGGTGGCCGGGTTCGGCGGCATGCGGGCACGCGAGGGGCGGGTCCGCTTCGCCCCCCGCCTGCCCTCGGGCATCACCCGGCTCACCTTCCGCGTCCGCTATCGGGGCCGCCTGCTGCGGATCGACGTCACCCCTGACGGCACGACGTACCGGCTCCTGCACGGCCCGCCCCTCACGCTGTCGCACCACGGCGAGGAGTTCACGCTCGGCGCGCAGCCGCAGGCCCGGCGCAACGCGCCGCCGCCCTTCCCCGGCCTGCGGGTCAGGCAGCCGCCCGGCCGCGCGCCCGCGCCCCGGCGGCCCGGGGACCTGTCCCGCGACCTCATCGGCCCGGCCGAGCCGGCCGAGGAGCTCTGACGGCCCGGCCGGGCGCGACGAGGGAAGGTCAGAGCATCGCCTGCAGGGAGGCGCCGGCCTGCTCGCCCAGCTTCGTGGGGAGATAGGGCTGCTCGGCCATGACGGCCTCCCAGTTGTCGCGGATCGCCTCGACGGTGAGGTCGTCGGTCCGCCAGCCCGGCCCCTCGGCCACGAACACCCGGGCGATCCGGCCCGCACCGACCGAGAACACCTCGCCGCTGGTCTCGCAGTTCTCGTGGGCCAGGTACGCCACCAGCGGGCTGACCCGCTCGGGGGTGAACCTGCTCTCGAACTCCGCGGGCAGCAGCGTCTCGGTCATCCGTGTCCACGCCACGGGGGCGATCGCGTTGGCCTTGATGTTCGCCCGCGCGCCCTCGATGGCGAGCGTCTTGGTCAGGCCCACCAGGCCCATCTTGGCCGTGGAGTAGTTGGCCTGGCCGAAGTTGCCGAACAGCCCGGCGGGCGAGGAGGTGTTCACGATCCGCCCGTACGCCTGCTCCTTCATGTGCGGGAACGCCGCCCGGCTGACCAGGAACGAGCCGCGCACGTGCACGGCGATCACGGCGTCGAACTCCTCGACCGTCATCTTCCCGAACGAGCGGTCGCGCAGGATGCCGGCGTTGTTGACGACCACGTCCACGCGGCCGAACGCGTCGAGCGCGGTCCGCACGATCGCCTCCGCGCCCTCCGGCATGGCGACGTTGTCGGTGCTGGCCACCGCCTCTCCGCCGTTCTTCACGATCAGCTCGGCGACCTCCGCCGCCGGGCCCGAGGACGCGCCGGAGCCGTCGAGGGCGCCGCCGAGGTCGTTGACGACGACCTTCGCCCCGCGCCCGCCGAGCAGCAGCGCGTGCGACCGGCCGAGCCCATGCCCGGCTCCGGTGACGATCGCCACTCTCCCGTCGAACCTCAGCTCGGAATCCTCACCAGCAGGCATCGCGCCACCCTTCCAGAAAGAGAACAAGGTTCTGGTAGCACTTTAGCCTTCGGCGGCGGTGGCGGTCAGAAATAGTCGGCCGTCCAGTGCACGGCGAGCGGGTGCTCGACGACGGCCCTGACCTCGGCCTCCTCCAGCAGCAGCGGCCTGGCCATGCCGGTGTGCTCGTCCCGGCGCTCCCATTCCTCGAAGAGGAGGGTCAGGGCGGACCGGATCGGAGGGTCGAGCGGCGCGCGCAGGCATCCCGACCGCACACCGCGCGCACGGGCCTCGGCGGCCACGGCGCGCAGCAGCGGCGCGGCCGCCCCGCCGTCCGCGAGCGCCACCTCGACCACGTCCCCGGCGCTCCAGTCCACCACCGCGTACGCCATGGGGGTGCCGTGCTCGTGGACCAGCAGGATCTCGTGCGGCGGGCCGTACCAGACCGGGACGCGGCCGGTCCAGTCCCGGGCGGAACGCACGGTGGTGAGCGGGCGCCGGTCGTCGTACCGGTCGTGCAGCACGGCGAGCACGGGCCAGTCGCCGAGCCCGGCCGGTCCGGCGGTCCAGCCGGCGTCGAGAGTCCCCGCGTCGAGAGTCTCGGCGGCGGCGAAGCGGCCGTCCACACGCGGCCGGTCGAACACCCGCCAGCCGGAACCGGCGTAGACGCCCGGCGTGCCGGTGAACAGCAGCGACCACGCGCAGCCGGCCGCCGTCATCGCGTCGGCCGCCATCGCGAGCAACCGCCTGACCAGTCCCCTGCCCCGGGCGTCCGGCCTCGTCGCGACGCTGGACACGCAGCCCACCCGCCGGACGCCGCCGCGGGCGTCGCGCACCTCGCGGGGCAGCCAATACACCACGGCCAGGACGCCGGTGGCGTCCGCGGCCACGAGCGTGCGGCCGAGGCGCCCCTCGTCCTGCTCGTACAGCGGCGCGATGTGGGGCGCGGTGAACGCCCGCGCCCACAGCGCGTACAGGGAGTCCACCTCGTCCACGCGTAGGGTCCTGAACTCGGTCAACCCATGCGCTCCAGCATCTCGGGGGTCACCTCGTGACGCAGCGCGAGCCCCGCGCGGTGGCGCCGGATCTCGTCCAGCACGAGCGCGCCCTGGCGCCGCCGCGCCTCGACCGTCCCGGCCGCCTGGTGCGGCGTGAGCAGGACGTTCGGCAGGGTCCTGAATCCGTGGTCCGCGGGCAGCGGCTCGGCGTCGAAGACGTCGATCGCGGCGTCGATCCGTCCGGTGCGCAGCTCCACCAGGAGCGCCTCCTCGTCCACCAGCCACGATCTGGCCGTGTTCACCAGCCCCGCGCCGTCGGGCATGAGCGCCAGCTCGCGCGCGCCGAGCAGGTGCCTGGTCTCCGGCAGCACCGGCGCGTGCAGGGCCACGATCCTGCTCGTGGCCAGCAGTTCGTCCAGCGGCACGGCGGGCACGCCGGGCTCCCCCGCGAAGTAGGGATCGCTCACCACCGTCTCCGCGCCGAGGGCGCGCACCAGCTCCAGGTACGCCCGGCCGGTGCGGGAGGCGCCGACGACCCCGACGCGGCATCCCAGGATCTCGTGCCGCGGCGGCGCCTGCTCCGCCGTGCGCCAGTCGGCGCCGCCGCGCAGGGCATGGTCGAAACGGTGGACGCGGTGCAGGAGGGACAGGGTGAAGGCGAGCGCCACCTCGGCGACCGGGCGGGCCATCGCCTGTCCCGCCTGGGTCACCCTGATCCCCCGCGCGAACACCTCGCCGGTGACGAAGAACTTGACGCTGGCGCCGATGTGGGCGACCAGCCGCAGGCTCGGCGCGAGGTCCAGCAGGGCCGCGTCGAGGACCGGCATCCCCCAGCCCGTGACCAGGATCTCCGCGCCGGGAAGCGCCTCGGCCAGGCCGGCCCGGTCGGCCGGGTCGTCGAGCAGGCGGGCCTCGCCGAGCTCCCGCCCGAACAGCCGGGCGCGCAGCTCCGGCGGCACGCAGACCAGCGTGCGCGCGTCAGGCGAGCCAGGCATCGAGGTGCTCCGCCACGAAGTCGTCGTCCACGAGCCAGGTGTAGGCGGCCGTCACCCGGGTCAGCTCCTCGGCCTGGCCGGGCGACAGGCCCTCGTCCGGGTCCAGGCACCAGACGCCGGCGAGCAGGCCCTGCCGCCTGAGCACCTCGTGCACACCCGCGATGCAGCCGGCGAAGCCGTGCGCGGCGTCGAACACCGCCGCGTTGGCGTCGGTGAGCTGCTGCGCCTTCCCGGCCAGTCCGGCGGGGTCCCGGGACACCTGCTCGACCATCGCCACCGCGGCCCGGGTCCAGACCGCCCACTGGCCGAGCAGGCCGCCGCGGAACCGCAGCCCGCCGGGGAGCGTGGCGAGCAGGTCGCCGATGATGTGGTCGTCGTTGCCGGTGTAGAGCGCCACCTCCTCGCGCCGGTCGGAGGCGGCGACGCCGTGCGCGACCTCCAGCGTGCGATACCGGTCGAACGGCGCGACCTTGATGGCGACGGTGGACGGCTGGTCGGCGAGCGCCCGCCAGAAGCCCCGGGACAGCTCCGGGCCGCCGATGGCCCGTTGCAGGTAGAACCCGATCACGGGCAGCACCTCGCCCACCGCGCGCGCCCGCTCCAGCAGGTCGGCCTCGGTGGCGCCGGGGACGACCGGCGACAGCAGCACCGCGTCGTACCCGAGGCCCGCCGCGAGCTCCGCCTCCGCGACCGCCTGCGCGACGGGGCCGCAGGCGCCCGCGATCGTCACGACGTCCTCGGCGCTCGCGGCGACGGTCTCGGCCGCCAGTTCCAGCACCGGGCGCAGCAGCCCGGCCTCCCGGATCGCGAACTGGGTGGTGTGCACGCCGACGGCGACCCCGCCGGCGCCCGCCGCGAGGTAGTAGCGGGTGAGGGCCCGCTGGCGGCGCTCGTCGAGCGTGCGGTCCGCGGTGAGGGCGAGCGGGTGAGCGGGGATGACCGCCCCGCCGAGCAGCGGTGCGAGGGACATCAGAACCTCCCGTCGCGCACGGCGAACTTGGTGGGCTTGCCCGAGACGGGCAGTCCCCGCCGCAGCCAGTCGGCCTGCCAGTCGACCAGCGTGCCCAGGGGGACGTCGGGGTAGCCGAACAGCGCGTGGCAGCGCGTGGCGTCGCTGAGCAGGGCCGTACGGGCCTCGGTGCCGGCGAACTCGGCGGCGACGCCGAACCGCTCGGCGAAGCGGGACGCGATCCGCCGGACCGACGCGGTCTCGGGACCGGTTAGGTTGAGGACGAAGGCGTCGGACGACGCGTGCTCCAGCGAGCGCAGCGCGACCTCGTTCGCGTAGCCCTGCCACACCACGTTGACGTGACCGGTGGTGACGTCCACCGGCGACCCCGACAGCACCGTCTGGCCGATGTCGGCGAGCACGCCGTAGCGCAGGTCCACGGCGTAGTTCAGGCGCAGCAGGCTCACCGCCGTGCCGCGCTGCGCCGCGTGCTCGAACACCCGCTCCCGGCCGAGGCAGCTCATCGCGTACTCCCCGACCGGTCCGGTCGGATCGGTCTCGGCGCAGCCGCCGGTCTCCAGGCCGGTGAGCGGGTAGACGTTCCCCGTGGAGAACGCCGCGATCCGCGCGCCGGCGTACCGCTCCGCGACGCGCGCGGGCAGCGCGGCGTTGACCACCCAGGCGAGGTAGGGCGCGGCGGCGGTGCCGAACTTCGCCCCCACCATGAACACCACGTCGCGGGCGTCCGGCAGCGTGCCCAGGTCCGCGTTCCCCATCAGGTCGAACGTCACCGTCCGCACGCCGTGCCGCTCCAGGTCGCGGGCCGCGGCGGGGTCGGACCAGCGGGAGACCGCCCATACCGCGTCGCCCGTACGGCCGGCCTCGTCGAGGCCCCGGCGGGCCAGGCGGCACAGCGTGGGGCCCATCTTGCCGCCCGCGCCGAGCACGACCAGGTCGCCCGCGCCCGAGGCCAGAGAGGCGACGAGGGCGGGTGACGGCGTCGTCAGCCGGTCTTCCAGCGCGGATTCAGAGTCGAACATCATTTATCCCTTGATTCCAGACATGGTGACGCCCTCGGTGAGGTAGCGCTGGCCCACGAGGTAGGCGGCGAAGATCGGCACGAAGGCCACGGTCGCGCCCGCGAGCACGACGTTGAGCGGCACGTTCTGCTCCTGCAACGACGCGATGCCGACCGTCAGCGTGCGCATGTCGGTGCTCTGCCCGACGATCAGCGGCCAGAGGAAGTCGTTCCAGTGCCACAGGAAGACGAACAGGCCGAGCGTGGCGAGGATCGGCTTGCACAGGGGCAGCACGATCCTGACGAAGATCGTCAACTCCGAGGCGCCGTCCAGCCGCGCCGCCTCGAACAGCTCGTCGGGCAGCGCGCCGATGAACTGCCGCATCAGGAAGACCGCCTGCGCGTTGGCGAGGGTCGGCACGATGAGCCCCCAGAACGTGTCCACCCCGCCCGCGTTGGCCACCAGGACGAACAGCGGGATCAGCGTCACGTGGTAGGGCACCATCACCATCGCGAGGAACGACCAGAACATGGTCTCCTTGCCGGGGAAGCGCTTCTTGGCGAAGGCGTATCCCGCGAGCGAGGCGAGCAGGAGCACGAGCACGACGCTGACCACCGAGTAGATCAGCGTGTTCAGCGTCCACAGCGGCAGGTCGCCGCCGCCGAGCACCCGCTCGTACGCCCCTGTGGCCAGCGGCCAGGGCAGCAGGCTGCCGGGGAACTCGACCGCCGCCACCGGCTTCAGGCTGAGCACGACCATCGCGTAGAACGGGAAGATCGTGACGATCGAGGCGACGCTCAGGAGCAGGATCCGTACGGCCCGGCCGGCACGTCCCGGCTCCAGCGCTCGGTATGCGGTCACTTGGCCCTCCCGATGAGCAGCCGCTGGATCAGCGCGACGAACAGAGTGAGCACGAACAGGGCGACGCCGAGGGCGCTGGCGTAGCCGAGGTCGAAGTACTTGAAGCCCTGGTCGTAGAGGTCCATGACCAGGGTGTAGCTGGAGCGGCCCGGGCCGCCGCTCGTCATGACGTAGACGAGGTCGAAGACCTGGAAGGAGTTCGTGGTCTCGATCACGGCCAGGAAGAAGATCGCCGGCCGCAGCTGCGGCAGGACCACGTAGCGGAAGCGCTGCCACGGGCCCGCGCCGTCGCTGAGCGCCGCCTCCTCCAGCTCGCGCGGCAGGTCCTGGAGCCGGGCCAGGACGATCAGCATGCCGTACCCGAAGCGGGACCAGACCGACACGATCACCAGGGCGGGGATGACGAGCACCGGCGAGGCCAGCCAGGAGCCGCCGATCAGCTCACCGAGCGGCCCTGACGAGGAGAACAGCCAGGTGAAGATGGTCGCCGCCAGGACGAGGCTGGTGATGACCGGCAGGAAGAAGATCGACCGGAACAGCCGGACCCCGCGGAACGAGCGGCGCACGAGCAGCGCCAGGCCCACCGACACGCCGACGGACAGCGGCAGGTAGAGCACCGTGTAGATCACGGTCACCTTGAGCGCCTGCCAGAAGAGCGGATCGTGCAGCATCCGCTGGAAGTTGTCCAGGCCGACGAACGTCGGGCTGTCGCCGACCGTGTACTCGAAGAAGCCGAGTAAGGTCCCCACGACGGCCGGGCCGAACCGGAAGGCCAGGAACAACAGGAAGCACGGCAGGACGAACGCCAGGCCCCAGCGGGCCTCGTACCGGGCGCCCGCCGACCTGCGCCGGGCCGTCACTCGGCGCGGACGCGCCTCCGCGGTGACCGTCACGGGTTTACCTCACAGGTGTCTCGAAACTTGTCGCACCGCCCGGCCGCTCGGGTCACGGCGGCCGGACGGGCGTTCCTGGGGCGGCCTACTGGCCGATGAGGGCGTTGGCCGCGGTGGCGGCGTCGGTGAGAGCCTGCTGTGGGCTCTTCTGGCCGATCAGCGCGGCCTGGATCTCCGGCGCGAGCACGCCCATGACGTCGCGCGCCTTGTCGTGCAGCGGCGCGCCCTGCATCAGGTCGAGCGTCTTCTCCATCTCGGCGTTCGGCCCGTCGGTGTAGAGGGCGCCGATCGACTTCTGCGGGGAGAAGAAGCCCGAAGCCGTGTCGTACGCCTTGGTGACGGCGGCGCCGGAGGCGAAGGCCAGCCACTTGCCGGCGGCGTCCTTGGCCTTGGAACCCTTGAGCATCGACAGGGCGCCGATGGAGCCGTAGCCGACCTGCTTGGCGTCGCTCAGCGGCGGGTAGATCTTGATGTTCTCCGCGCCCCAGAACGACTCGACGTCCGCGGGCACCTGCTGCCAGGTGCAGGCCGTCTTGTTCTGCGCCAGGTGCGTCTGCTCGAACGCGGGGATGCCGGTGAGCAGGTCCTTCTCGACGTAGCCCTTGTCGGCCAGCGTCTTGAGGAAGGTCAGCGCCTTGAGGCCCTCGGGGCCGTCGAAGGCCACCTTGGCGCCGTCGGGCGTGAAGACGCTGCCGCCGGCCTCCCACAGCAGGGGGTAGAACGACTGGTTCAGCGTGGCGCCGGGGTCGGCGTAGTAGTTGGTGACGTCGAAGCCCTTCTCCTTGAGCTTCGGCGCGATCTCGAGCACGTCGTCCCAGGTCTTGGGAGCCTCCACCCCGGCCGCGTCGAGCACCTTCCGGTTGCACATCAGCGGGTTCGCGCCCATCAGGATCGGGGCGCCCATCAGCTTCCCGTCGAGGGTGACGGCCTGCTTGACGTTGTCGCGGTAGTCCGCCTTGGCCGTGTCGGACAGGTAGGACTCGACCGGCTGGATGGCCTTGGCGAACTTCGGGATCTGGTCGGGGATCAGGTAGACGAGGTCGGGCCCCTTGTTGCCGGCGATCGCCGTGGTGAGCGACTCCTCGCGCTTGGCCCAGGGGTAGATCTCGACCTTGACGTCGATGTTCGGGTTGTCCTTGGTGAACGCGGCGATCTGGCCGTCCCAGAAGGCCTTGTGCTTGGCCTCGTCCGGGATGATCGGGTACACCCACATGGTCACGGTCTGCTTGCCGGACGCGGCGTCCGAGCCGGAGCCGCAGGCGGTGGCCGCGGCGGCGAGCGCCGCCACCACGACCGGCGCGAGCATGCGAAGTCGCATGGGGAAGGTCCTCTCTGGGGAATCGGGGAAGTTCACTGTTCCGGCACGTCGACGACGGTGCCGGAGTGCCGGGCGCGCTCGGCGGCGAAGACCGCGAGATGGGAGGCGAGCGACTCGGCCGGGCCGGATCGGATCAGGGCGTCGTCGCCGGTGGCCACGGCGCGCACGAAGGCGTCCATCACGCCGTCGTCCCCGCCCCCGTGGCCCTCGCCGGCGTTGGCGCCGCCGACGGGGCCGGCCTCGGCGGTCTCGGTCCTGCCGGTACGGAAGTCCAGGACGGTCACCCGCTCGCCGTCTCCGACGAGCTGCCCGTGGCTGCCGAAGATCCGGGTCTGCCGGTGGGTCTGCTCGGTGAAGGCGGTCATCGTGAACGTCCCGGTGGCCCCGCCCTCGAACTCCAGGGCCAGCACCTGGTGGTCCACGACGTCGTTGTCGCAGGCGTAGACGCACCTGCCGTACGGGCCGGTGCGCAGCGCCTCGGTGACGCCCGCCTCGTCCGTCGCGTCGGTGATCACGCTGACGGGCCAGACGGCTCCGCGCTCCCGCAGCGCGGGGTAGTAGAGCTTGGGCGCCGAATAGGGGCACTCGGGCTCGATCGCGCAGTCCAGGCAGCGGTCCGCGGCGCCCGCGGGACGTTTCTCGGGCCGGAAGTGACCGAGGTCGCCGAAGCTCGCCACCCGGGCGATCCTGCGCCCGGTCACGTACGCCAGCCAGTCGAGGTCGTGGCAGGACTTGGCGAGCAGCATCGGACTGGCCAGCTTCTCGCTCCGCCAGGGCCCGCGGACATAGGAGTGGGCCGCGTGCCACCAGCCCACCGGCTCCAGGTGCTGGACGCTCATGATCTCGCCCAGCACGCCGGAGCGCACCAGCTCCATCACCAGGTCGGTGTACGGGGTGTAGCGCAGCACGTGGCAGACCGCGAGCCGCACGCCGGCCTCGGTGACCGCGGAGACGATCCGCCGGCACTCCTCTTCCGTGGGCGCGAGCGGCTTCTCCAGCAGCAGGTCGCGCCCGGCCCCGGCGAACGCGACGGCCGGGTCGACGTGGTCCCTGTCCTGGGTCGCCACGATCACCGCGTCGGCCGGCGCGTCCGCTGCCAGCATGTCCTGCCAGGTCGCGTACTCCGCCACCCCGGGGTGTCCGGCCGCGACGAGGCCGCGCCGGTGGGGGTCCGGGTCGGCCACGGCGACGAGCCGCGCGCGATCCGGGTTGCGCGCCACCCACGAGGCGTAGGTCTGGCCCCGGCTTCCGGCGCCGGCGAGGGCCAATGCGACCCGGCGTTCCATTTGCACTCCTCTGTACTGGTTTGGGAGTAGAAGGTTAGAGAACGAGGTTTCCGGTGGTCTGAACCCGGGGGCCGTCCGGCGGCGTCGTCCGGGAGACGCCTTCCTCGACGCAGGAGGTGTGCTGGAGCAGCGAGCCGTCGCCGAAGGCGGCCCCGGCGAGCGTGACCTTCCCGCCCGACAGGCGGGCGCCGACCGCCGAGTACACGTTCTTCCCGGTCTCGACCGCGACGTGGGCCGTGCCCGCGTCGTTCGTCGTGCTCCGGTAGTCGCGCAGTTCCCACTGGACGATCCCGCCCGCGTCGGCCCGGGACAGCAGCGCCTTCGCGCCGTTCGTCCCCTCGACCACCGCGCCGCCGCCCACGTGGATGCGCTGGTCCTTCTTGCCCGACAGCCGGATGCCGGTGCCCGACAGCCGCCCGCCCTGGATCCGTACGAGTGAGGCGGCGACGGGCAGTGGCCGGCCGCCCTCCTTGCCGAGCAGGGTGCTGTCGACCAGGTGCAGCTCACCGGTGCCGTTGCAGGCGTTGCCGTCCAGGTTCGACAGCACCGACCGCACGATGTGCACGGGCGAGGTGACCGAGGACTGCACGATCTCCGAACCGGCGGCGATCGTGAAGTCGCAGCCCTCGATGATGTTCGGCCTGGCCGACAGGGCGGACGACTGGGAGATGATCAGCTGGTCGTTGGCGGAGCAGCCCCGCATCTGGACGCCGTCGGCGTTGACCCAGATCATCCCGGAGCCCGCGAGCGACGGCTTGCCGATCACCCGCATGTCCTCCAGCGTCAGGTCGGTGACCTTCACCCGGGCGACGAACCACGAGCAGACGTGCCGGCGTACGGTGATCCGCTTGGCCGCCGAGCCCCACGCCGCGCCGGAGTTGGCGAACGTCATCAGGCCGGAGTTGCCGGTGTAGACGAGGTCGTGCTCGTACTGGCCGTGAGTGACGAACGGCCCCTGGTCGTCCCCGTCGCCGTGGCAGTTCTCCACCAGCCCGTACGCCGAGGCGGTCCAGTCGTTGAGGTGCCGGGCGTTGGAGGTGTGGCAGTCGGCCACGTGACCGTACAGGCAATAGATCTGCTGCGTGAGGTAGCCCGCGCCGCCCCAGGTGACGGACGTGGGGTTCTTCAGGGAGCAGGAGCGCGTCTGGAAGTACGTGCACCAGCGGCGCATGACGACAGGCCAGAACGTACCGGTGGCGTCGATGCCGGACACGTCGCACCAGACGGCGTACTCGTAGGCCACCGGGTGTGAGCCGGTGTACTGGTCCGCGCCCGCGCCGGTGAACACCATGTTCCTGACGTGGACGCGCTCGACCGGCTCGATCCTCGTCCAGGTGATCGACCGCCCGGCCTTCAGCGTCCAGCCGTTGAGGTAGTTCACCCGGACGTGGGAGCCGTCCACGATCTGGGTGACCTGCACGAGCTTCTGCAGCTCGCGTTCCCACTGCCCGGCGCCCTTGCTCACCTCGGCCGACCACCACTGGCCGACCTGGAACTTCGACGAGTCGCCGACCTCGAAGACGTCCGACAGCTCCGGCATGTCGGCCGTGAGCGGCGCGGTCACCACCGTGTCGGTGACCTTGCCCCGGAAGAAGAGCACGGCCGCGAAGGGATCGTCGTAGCCGGCCTTCTCGATGCCGTCGGTGCGGACGGTGTGACCGCCGAAGTCGAACTCCAGGTTCGAGCGGGTGTACTTATGGCGCTTGACGAACAGCAGGTCGGTGTGGGCCTCGATCCTGTGGATGGCCGGGTCGTTCACCATCGCGTCCAGCGCGGCATCGGCCGGCGCGTCGTCGCCGAACACCCCGAACCTGCGGAAGTCGCCCACGCCGTCGTGGACCTGCACCCACCGGCCCGCACCCGAGCCGCCCAAATTTCCAGGACGCAGGACCGTTCCGCCATTGGCGACCGCGGTCGAGTCCGCGTCCCACCGCACCAGCATGCCGCCGCCGTCACCGGCCGCCTTGTAGCCCGCGACCCGCACCAGCGTCCCGTCCGGGATCTTCTTGCCGTCCAGCGACAGCAACTCGGCCACCGTCGCCACGGCGTACACCGCGTTCTTCAGCTCCGCCGCCGGCCCGGCGTGAGCCGTACCGGGAACCAGCAGAGCCAGCCCACCGACACCACCCGCCGTCAGCAGGGCACGACGGGACCTCATGGATGAACTCATTTCGGGACTCCTCAGACGGCCAGGTTGCCGGTGGTGATGACTCGGGGCCCCGCTGCCGGGGCCGTACGGCTGACGCCCTCTTCGGCGCAGCCCGTGTGCAGGAGGTGGGAGTCGCCGCCGAAGGCGGCGTCCGCGAGCGTGATGACGCCGCCGCGGAACCGCGCCCCGACGGCGGAGTAGCGGTTGACGCCGCTCGTGATCGCGACGTGCGCGGTTCCGCCGTCGCGGGTCGAGCTGACGTAGTCGCCCAGCTCCCACCGCACCGGTGAGCCGTCGGCGCGGGACAGCAGCGCCTTCTCGCTGTTGGTCCCCTCGACCACGGCGCCTCCGCCGATCGACAGCCGCTGCTCGCGGACCGCGGACAGGCGGATGCCGGTGTCGGTCAGCCGCCCGCCGGACACGACGACCTCGGCGGCTCCGATCAGGAGCGGCGCCGCACCGGCGGTCCCGGTGACGACGGTGTCGGTGAGGTGGACGGGGCCGGACCCGCGCATGACCGCGCCGTTCACCCCGGTGAAGACGCACCGGACGAAGTGGACGGGGTTCGTCACCGGCGTCTGGACGACGACCTGGCCCTCGGGGAGGTCGAAGCTGCAGTCCTCGATGACGTTCGGCCTGCCGGACCGCGCGGAGCGCTGCGCGACCGCGAACGTCCTGGCCGAGCAGCCGCGCATCTGGACGCCGTCGGCGTTGACCGTCAGCGTGCCGCCGGGGTCGAAGGTGGAGCGCGGGATGACCTTGACGTCCTCCAGCGTCAGGTCGGTGATCTTGGTGTTGGCCGTGAACCAGGAGCAGACGTGCCGGCGTACGGTGATCCGCTTCGCACTGATCCCCCACTGCGCGCCCGAGTTGGCGATGTCCATCAGGCCGGAGTTGCCGGTGAACACCAGGTCGTGCTCGTACTGCCCGTGGGTGGTGAACGGGTTGCCGCCCGCGTCGTCGCCGTCTCCGTGGCAGTTCTCCACCATGCAGTAGGCCGACGCGGTCAGGTCGTTGAGGTGGCGGGCGTTGGAGGTGTGGCAGTCGGCCACGTGGCCGTACAGGCAGTAGATCTGCTGGGTGAGGTAGCCCGCGCCGCCGTAGAAGACCGTCGGCGGGTTCTTCAGCGTGCAGCTCTCGGTCCGGAAGTAGGTGCACCAGCGGCGCATGACGACCGGCCACCAGGTGAGGGAGGCGTCGATGCCCGAGACGTCGCACCAGGCGGCGTACTCGTAGGCCACCGGGTGCGAGCCGGTGTACTCCCGGTCGTCGGGCAGCTCCCCGTTCCGCGGCCCGTCGTACGGCGGGGCGCCGACGAAGACCATGTTCCTGACGTGAACCCGCTCGACCGGCTTCACCCTGGTCCAGGTGATCACGCGGCCCTTGTCGAGGTCCCAGCCGTTCTGGTAGTTCACCCGGATGCGGGAGCCGTCCACGATCTCGGTGACCTGCACCATCTTCTGCAGTTCCCGCTCGTCGCGGCCGGAGAGGTTGTTCACCACCGCCGTCCACCACTGGCCGACCGTGAACTTCGCGGAGTCGCCGACTTCGAAGACGTCGGCCAGGTCGGGCATCGGGGCGCTCAGGGCGTGCTCGACGACCGTGCCGGTGACCTCCCCGCGGAAGAACATCACGGCCCCGAACGGGTTGTCGTGCGTGTTCTTCTCGATGCCGTCGGTGCGGACGGTGTGGCCGCCGAAGTCGAACTCCAGGTTCGAGCGGGTGTACTTATGGCGCTTGACGAACAGCAGGTCGGTGTGGGCCTCGATCCTGTGGATGGCCGGGTCGTTCACCATCGCGTCCAGCGCGGCGTCCGCCGGCGCGTCGTCGCCGAACACCCCGAACCTGCGGAAGTCGCCCACGCCGTCGTGGACCTGCACCCACCGGCCCGCACCCGAGCCGCCCAAATTTCCAGGACGCAGCACCGTTCCGCCATTGGCGACCGCGGTCGAGTCCGCGTCCCACCGCACCAGCATGCCGCCGCCGTCACCGGCCGCCTTGTAGCCCGCGACCCGCACCAGCGTCCCGTCCGGGATCTTCTTGCCGTCCAGCGACAGCAACTCGGCCACCGTCGCCACGGCGTACACCGCGTTCTTCAGCTCCGCCGCCGGCCCGGCGTGAGCCGTACCGGGAACCAGCAGAGCCAGCCCACCGACACCACCCGCCGTCAGCAGAGCACGACGGGCCACAGGGGATTTTTGGGGGTATTTCACAAGATGCCTCAACCTTCGGCCGGGCGGCGAGACGCGGCACGGCAGGGGGTGAATGAAGGCCGGGCGGACACGCGTGAGGCGTGCAGGCGGCGGTGCTGCTGGCCGAAACCGTCCGCGGTCAGGGGCTGTGACGTCGCGGGGGCCAGTTGTTCGCCCGATGTGGCGCAAACCTTAAGCAGGTTTCGGTCGGCAAATCAAGGCCGGTAGCCGAGTTCCGACGAAATCCGCCGGGCCGCGTCACGCACCTGCCGCCCCAGCTCCTGGTAGCGCCACGTGGGCAGAGCCGGTTTCAGGCCCGTGATGCTGATGGCCCCGGCGCATGTCCCGGAATGGTCGCGCAGAGCGCTGCCGACGCAGAACACCCCTTCCGCGTCCTCCTCGTCGTCGAGCGCGTAGCCCATCTCGCGGATGTCACGCAGGTGCGCCAGCAGCCGGTCGAGGTCGGTGATCGTGTGGGCCGTGCGGCGGGGCAGCCCGACCCTCTCGATCAGGGCCTCGACCTGCCGATCCTCCATCTCGGCGAGCAGCGCCTTGCCGAGGCCGGTGCAGTGGGGCAGCTCCCGCACGCCCATCCGGAGGTCCACCTGGATGCGCTCGCCGTTGCTCACCTGGTCGATCACCACGGCCTGGTCGCTCTCCGGAATCGCGAGCCGGGAATTCATGCCCGTCGTCCGGGTCAGCTCCACCAGAATGGGACGGGCGACGTCCCGCAGGGACAGCTGGTCGCGCGCCCTGTCCCCGAGCCGGGCGAGCGCCATCCCGAGCCGGTAGCGCCGGTTCATGCCCTCGCCGTCGTCGGCGGCCAGGCCGAACCGCTGGAGTGTGTAGAGGGTGGCGAAGGCCGAGCTCTTCGACAGGCCGCACGCCGCCGCCACCTCGGTCACGCTCAGGCCCTCCCCCGGGGGGCCGCCGGCCAGGGCCTCGAGGACCTCGGCCGCCCTGGCGACGCTGCGGATCCAGTAGCGGGAGTTCTCCACCTCGCCGTTCGCCATGCTGTTCGTCATAGCCGAACACTGTAGCGCATTTTTCGCCACATCTCCCCTTTGCGGCATTGACCTGGGATGGGCGCCTCCCTAAGATGCCGCTATCTGTTCGGGTACACCGAATAGTGTTCGTAATAATTCATCTGCGGCGGAAACATTCGCGTCACACCGGAACGGGGCTGGTCCCGGTGCGGCGGCCAAGGAGACCATGTGAATCAGCAACCGGCCCCGTCCGTCTCCCTGCCCGAACGGGCCCGCCAGGTCATCCCCGGCGGGGTCAACAGCGGACAGCGGAACGTTCCGGGACTCGCCGACCTGGTGATCGCCCGGGCCCAGGGCGCGACGTTCTGGGACGCGGGCGGGCGGCAGTACACCGACTACCACGCGGCCTTCGGCCCGCCCCTGCTCGGCCACAACGACCCCGACGTCGCCGCGGCCGTGGCGGAGGCGGGACGCACCCTGGACCTGTGCGGCGTCGGCGTCACCGAGGGCGAGATCGAACTGGCCGAGACGCTCGCGGAGCTGGTTCCCAGCATGGAGCGCGTGCTCCTGACCAGCACCGGTTCCGAGGCGACCTTCCATGCCCTGCGGGTCGCGCGGGCCGCCACCGGACGCCGGCTGGTGGTGAAGTTCCAGGGCTGTTACCACGGCTGGCACGACGCCGTGAGCATGAACGTGATCTCGGCGCCCGACCGCGTCGGCCGCAGGGACCCGATCTCCACCGGCATCCTGCCCGAGGTCCTCGACGCCACGCTCGTCCTGCGGTTCAACGACTCGGAGGGAGTGCGCGCCGCGTTCGCCGACCACGGCGACGACATCGCGGCCGTGATCGTCGAACCCGTGCCGCACAACGTCGGCTGCCTGCTCCCCGACGCCGAGTTCCTGCGTACGCTCCGTGAGGAGTGCACCCGGCACGGCAGCGTGCTGGTCTTCGACGAGGTGATCACCGGCGTACGGCACGGCCTGGGCGGCTGGCAGGAGATCGCCGGCGTGACCCCGGACCTGACGACGATGGGCAAGGCCATCGCGAACGGCTATCCCGTCGGCGCGCTCGGAGGCCGCGCCGACCTCATGGACCTGTTCAGCTCGCGCCCCGGCGCCCCCGTCTTCTTCGCGGGCACCTACAACGGCCACCCCGCGGTGGTCGCGGCGGCGCTCGCCACCCTGCGCAAGCTGCGAGAGGAGCCGGTGCACGAGCACGTGTTCCGGCTGGGCGACCGGGTGCGCGCCGAGCTTCCCCCGGTGCTCGCCTCTCTCGGGGTGCCCGCCGTCGTCACCGGGTACGGCTCGGTGTTCGTCACCTACTTCATGGACCGGCTGCCGAAGACGTACGACGACCTCCTCGCCAACGACACCGCCATGTTCGTCGGATACCGTCGCCGCATGGTCGACCAGGGCGTCTTCGAGCTGCCGCTCAACCTCAAGCGCAGCCACCTGTCGTACGCGCACACCGACGCGGACGTGGACCGGCTGATCGAGGCCACCGAGGCGGCCGTCCGCGCCCAGCTCGCCGACATCGGCGCGCCCGGCGACCTGAGCACCGCCTCCACCATGGGAGGAACCCGCTGATGCTGACCGTGAACAGCACCCGTCCGGCGGGCCCCGCCGGGCGGATCAGCCGCGTCGAGACCCTCACCCTGGGCACGGCCTGGCGCGACTTCAGCTACGTCCGGATCCACACCGACGCGGGCCTGTCGGGCGTCGGCGAGATCACCCATCCCTACCGGGCGCGGGAGACCTGCCTGCTGACCGAGGCGATGGCGCAGCGGCACCTGCTCGGCGCCGACCCGTTCGACGTGGAGGAGATCTGGCTCCGGCTCTACCAGGGCGACTTCCTGCGCGGCGGAGACATCGGCGGCATCGTGGTGTCGGGCGTGGACCAGGCGCTGCACGACCTGATGGGCAAGGCGCTCGGCGTGCCCGTCTACCGGCTCACCGGCGGCGCCTGCCGCGACCGGGTCAGGGTCTACGCCAACGGGTGGTACACCGGCGACCGCGAGCCCGGCGCGTTCGCCCAGCGGGCCGAGGAGACGGTCGCCAAGGGCTACACCGCGCTGAAATTCGACCCCTTCGGCGCCGGCCTCGGCGAGCTGTCCCGCGCCGAGCTGCGGCTCTCGCTCGACATCGTCGCCGCCGTACGGGAGGCCGTCGGCCCGGACGTGGACCTGTTCGTCGAGGGGCACGCCCGGTTCGCCTTCCACACCGCCGCCCGGCTGGTGCGGGAGCTGGAGCCGTACGACATCGGCTGGTTCGAGGAGCCGCTGCCGTGGACCCACATCGAGCGGTACGCCGAACTGCGTCAGCGGGCGGCCTTCCCTATCTCGGGCGGAGAGCATTTCCACAACCGGTACGAGTACGCGCGGCTGTTCGCCACCGACGCGGTGGACATCATCCAGCCGGACCTGTCCATGGCGGGCGGGTTCACCGAGGTGCGCAAACTCGCCGCGCTGGCCGACCTCCACGCGATGACCGTGGCGCCCCACAACTCGAACTCGCCGCTGTGCACGACCGCGTCGGTGCACGCCGTGCTCGGCATGCCGAACTTCACGATCCTGGAGACCTTCGACGGCCTGCTGGAGCCGTACGTCTTCGAGGCGGTCCGCGGCGCCCTGCCCATCGAAGCCGGATATATCGGGATACCTGATAAGCCAGGACTGGGAATCGAGCTGGCCGACGAGGTCTTCGAGGAGCACCCGCCGAGCCACCGGTTCTGGAACATGTTCGCCGAAGGCTGGGAGAAGCGGAACCGCACATGATCGTGGACGTCCACTCACACCTGTTCACCTGCCCGGACGACGTCGGGGATCCCTTCGCCGCCGAGTCGGCCCGCGCGCACGGGGGTCACGTCGACCTCACCGTGCGGTGGGCCGACTACGCGGCCTCCGCCCCCGACGGCACCCGGACGATCGTGGTGGGCGGCAAGGCGCGCAGGTCGGGCCTGTGGGTGGACGACGCGGACGTGGCCGGCTACGTGGCCGCGCACCCCGACAGGCTGATCGGCTACCTGTCGCTCGATCCCACCCAGCCCGGCTGGCGGGACGAGCTGGTGCGCGGCCACCAGGACCTGGGCCTGCGCGGGATCAAGCTCATGCCCATGTACGCGGGGTTCGACCCCGCCGCTCCGGAGTACGACGACCTGTTCGCCTACGCCGAGCGGCACGGACTGCCCCTGCTGGTGCACACCGGCACGACGTTCGTGTCCAAGGCGCCGCTGAAGTGGGCGCTTCCCGTCCATCTGGACGAGGTCGCGATCCGCCACCCCGAGCTGCGCATGGTCCTGGCGCATCTCGGCCACCCGTTCGAGGGCGAGTGCATCGCGGTCATCCGCAAACACCGGCACGTCTACGCCGACGTCTCCGCGCTCCACTACCGCCCGTTCCAGCTCTGGCACAGCCTCAGGCTCGTGCAGGACTACGGGGTGTGGCACAAGCTGCTGTTCGGCAGCGACTACCCGTTCACCACCGTCGACGCCTCGATCGACGGCCTGCGGGCGGTCGGGGCCGTGGCGGGCATCCCCGGCCTGCCCCCGCTCGACCGCGACGAGATCGAGAGCCTCATCCACCGCGACGCCCTTCCGCTGCTGGGACTGGCATGAACGGGGGAAGGTTCGACCTGACAGGACGGGTGGCCGTCGTCACCGGCGCCGCGCGCGGTCTCGGTCAGGCGTTCGCCGCCGGTCTCGCCGAGGCCGGCGCGGACGTCGTGGCGATTGACAGGCCGGGCGGGCCGCCGCTGGACGAGACCGTCCGGCTCGTCGAGGCGTACGGCGGGGCCTGCCGCCCGGTCGAGTTCGACCTCGCCGACACCACCGGCCTCGCCGGCCTCGCCGACCGCCTCTGGGCCGAGCGCCCGGTGGACATCCTGGTCAACAACGCCGGGATCGCCAGGCTCGAGCACTTCAACGAGATCACGGTCGAGGCCTGGCGCGAGATCATGGCGGTCAACGTCGACGCCGTGTTCTTCCTGTCCCAGCGGATCGCCGAGCACATGATCGCCGCGGGAAGGCCCGGCAGGATCGTGAACGTCTCGTCGAAGAACGGCCTGATGGCCGAGGCCGGGCTGGCCCACTACAACGCGTCCAAGGGCGCGGTCGAACTGATCACCAAGTCCCTCGCGGCGGAGCTCGGCCCGCACGGCGTCACCGTCAACGCGGTCGCGCCCGGCATGATCGCCACGCCGATCGACGACGCGTTCCCCCTGGAGCACCAGGCGTTCGAGGCGGCCTGGGCGGAGCGCATCCCCCTCAGGGGCGGGTACGGCACGCCCGACGACGTCACCGGCGCCGTCGTCTACCTCGCGTCGGACGCCGCCCGGTACGTCACCGGCGCCACCCTCGTGGTCGACGGCGGCGTGCTGGCCGACCAGATGCCCCGCCACCGGTTCATGCCGCCGTACCGCTCGAGTCTGGATCAACCGCGGTAGGGCGGCTCGTCAGTCGCCGTCGGTGGCCTTCGCTGCCGCGGCGAACATGTCGTCGACGTAGCGACGCATGAGGCGTTCGAGTTCCATGAGGTCACGGTCGCTCCATTGGGCGAGAACGGGACCGGCCAGGCGCTGGCGGGCGGCGTCGAGAGCGTCGGTGACGCGGCGGCCCTCGGCTGTGAGGATGGCCTCTTTCACGCGGGCGTCGGCAGGGCTGGGGCGCCGTTCGACGAGCCCGAGGGCGGCGAGTTTCGCGACTTGCCGGCTGATGGTGGTGTAGTCGCGTCCGGTTCGTTCGGCCAGTTCGCCGACACCGATAGGCCCGAACCGCTCGACGCCCACGAGCAGGATGAACAGGGCGCGGTCGAGGGAGACACCGGCTTCGGCCAACAGGAGATCGTCGCGGCTGGGCAGGTTCATCAGCACGACCAGATCGACGATGGCCCCGTGGAGACGGCGCAGCGTGGTCTGGCGTCGCCGTGTGCTCAAGGCTGCCCCACCGTCCCTCCTGAGTATCGGGCCTTCATCTAACGGGCAATTCTAGGAGGTCTGCCCGCGGCGCCGCCGACGACGGAGAGGCGGGGCTCACGCGGCGGTGACGGGGCCCGCCGTCCGGAATGCGTGCGCGCCCGGCCGTCTCGGAGCGCCGCGGTGCCGGTCTCGGGGCGACCGCGCGATCCCGCCGGCAGCCGGCGCACCTTCGCGTAATGCGTGCATCAGGCACTCATATGCCATCAGGGCAGCAGGTGACTCTCGGAACATCGCTGCTCATCCCCTGCAGTCTCACCAGCGTGCGATCGCGATTGACGGACATCCGAACCCTTCCTAAGGTGAGTGTATTCTGCACATAATTTCGGAGAGGAGAGGAACATGACCGATACCGATGTCGAGGTGGTCATCTGTGGATCCGGGGCTGCCGGGGAGACCCTCGCGATCGAGCTGGCCCGCCGGGGCGTGAGCTTCCTGTTGATAGACAAGGCCGCGCACCCGTTCATCGGGTCACGCGGCAAGGGCATCCAGTCGCGCACTCAGGAGGTGTTCGAGGACCTCGGAGTGATCGACAAGATCATCGCTTCCGGTGGCGAGTATCCGCTCCAGCGTTCCTACGCCGACGACGGCCCGGTCGACACCAACGTGATCGACATGCCCGGCCCGACACCGGGCGAGCCCTACCACATCGCGCTGCTGGTCCCGCAGTTCCTCACCGAGCGCAGACTGCGCGAGCGGCTGGCCGAGCTCGGCCACGCCCCGCGCTACGACCACGAGCTCGTCGGCTTCGATCAGGACGAGGACGGGGTGAGCGCCCGCATCCTCACCCCTGACGGTGCGCGCACGGTGCGCGCGCGCTACCTCGTGGGCGCCGACGGCGGGTCGAGTTTCGTGCGCAAGGCCCTGGGCGTGGCCTTCGACGGTGAGACCCTCGGGGTGCGTGCCGTGGTCGCCGACGTGATCGTCGAGGGGGTCTCGTTCGAGGTATGGCACCGCTGGGGCCGGGGAGCCGCGGACCAGATCATGCTGTGCCCGCTCTACGGCACCGAGATGTTCCAGCTCATGGGACCGGTCCCTTTCGGCGTGGACGTCGATCTGTCCGCGCAGGGGCTGACGGCGCTGTTACGCGAGCGCACCGGCCGCGACGACGTGCTGATCCAATCGGTCTCGTGGGCCTCGGTGTTCGAGATGAACGCCCGCCTGGCCGAGACCTACCAAGTCGGGCGCGTGTTCCTGACCGGAGACGCGGCACACGTCCACCCGCCGACCGGTGGGCAGGGACTGAACACCAGCGTGCAGGACGCCTACAACCTCGGCTGGAAGCTCGCCGCCGTGCTCGCCGGCGCCCCGGACCGGCTGCTGACGTCGTACGAGAGGGAGCGCCGCCCGATCGCGGAGGCCGTGCTCGGCCTGTCGAAGCGGCTGCTGGAGGCGGCCAAGAACCGCGATATGAGCCGTAACCGGGCAGTCAGCCAGCTCGACCTCGGCTACCCCGACTCGCCGCTCACCCTCGTCGACCCACAGCGCACCACGGGCGTGCTCGCCGGCGACCGCGCCCCCGACGCGCCCGTCACCGGTGCCGGCGGCCTGCCCACCCGCCTGTTCTCCCTTTTCAGGGGCACCCACTGGACGCTGATCGGCTACGACGTGCCCGCCGGCGACGCCCCCGCCGCCCGGCGCGACGTGCACGTGCACACTATCGGCGCACGCGGTGACATCGTCGACACCGGCCGATACGTGCGCGACGGCTACGGACTCGCCTCCGGACAATGGGTCCTGGTACGCCCCGACGGCTACGTCGCCGCCGTGACCGCCGACCTGAACGTCATCGACGCCTACCTCGAAACCCACCTGAACATCACCGCATCCGGGAGCCCGCGGCAGGAGGTGATCCCCGCCGCGTGAGGAGCGTCGCGATGAGACCGGACCGCGCAGTGCCGGTATGGCCACGCGCGGCCGCGTCAGGCGGACGGCGCGTACCAGAGGTCGGGCTCGCCCGGCACGCGGGTGACCATGTCCCGCTGCTCCAGCCACACGAGGTGGGCGAGCGTCTCGTTGTTGGCAGCCCGCCGCATGTGCGCGGGGATCTCCTCCCAGCTGCGCGACCAGGTGAGCCGGGTGGCGATGTCCCAGCAGGTGGAGCCGTCGCCCTCCGCCACGACTCGCCGCACCTCCGCCAGCCGCTCCTCGTGGTGCCCGATCACGTAGTCCACCCGCTTCTCCAGCTCCAGGAAGCGGTACTCGTGGGCGGGCAGCACCTCCTCGACGTCGAGCTTGCCCACCGCCCGCAGCGCGTCGAGGTAGTCGGCGAGCGGGTTGGCCGTCGACTGCGGGTGCACGGCGACCATCGACGTGATCCGGGCGAGCACGTGGTCGCCGGAGAACAGCAGCCTGCGCTCCGGCTCCACGAAGCACAGGTGACCGGGCGAGTGGCCGGGGGTCCACATCGCCCGCAGGTCCCAGCCGGGCAGGTCGAGCCGGTCGCCGTCCTCGATGAGCCGGTCGGGCGTCGCCATCGTGACGAACTGACGCAGCATGACCGACGCCCCGGCGAGCTCCTGGGCCGTCATGTCCGGCACCCCGCACCTGACCAGCAGGGAGCGCTCCCGCTGGACGAGCGACTCGATGGCCGACTCGTCGTAGCGGTCGTGCACGATGCGCGCGTCGGCCGGATGCAGTCCGATCCAGGCACCGGAGACCTCCCGGATCCGCCCGGCCAGGCCGTAGTGGTCCGGGTGGATGTGCGTGACCAGCACGGCCTTCACGTCGGTGATCTCGTATCCGGCCGTGGCGAGCCCCGCGACAAGCGCGTCGTACGCCTCCTCGGTGTTCCAGCCGGCGTCGATGATCACAACCCCGTCCGGGACCTCCAGGGCATAGACCAGGACGTAGCGCAGCGGATTGATCGGGATCGGGACGGGTATCGACCACAGCCCCGGCCGCACCCGCTCGACCTCGGGCAGTCCCCCGCCCAGCCACGCCGCGCGCTGCGCCTCGTTCGCCGCGGTCACGATCACCTTGCTCATCGGCTCCCCGCCCCTTTCGCAGCCCTGCCCGCTCGATTGTGCCGCCTTACCGAATATGGTTCTACCGGGGGTACCTCAGAGCGGGACCGGCGGGGAGGCGTACGTACAGGACGTAGGCCGCGCCGCCCGTCTCCGGTCCTCCGGTCAGGGCGGCGAGGCGTCCGGGGGTCAGCAGCTCGATGCTGTTCAGCATGACGCCGGCTCCGGCGGCCAGCAGCAGCAATCGTCCGAGGGCGCGGTCGGCCAGGCCGAGCCGGATCCCGGCGACGATCGTGACCGGCACGTCGCGGACCACCTCGGCCAGCCGTACCGCCGCCCGGCCGGGCCCCCTTCCCGTACGGCTCGGCTCGCGCATGAGCACGAGCACGGCCACGAGGAGGACGATCGCGGCCCCCGCTCCCGCCCAGACGGGCGCGGCCAGCGGGTCCCGGCGTACGGCCAGCGGGAGCAGGCCGCCGGCGAGCGTGCCGAGTGCCAGTGCGGCCGAGCCCGCGACGTTGCCGGCCGCCAGCCCGGGCTTCAGGTCGACGGCAGGGCCATACCGGGCGTGCAGGGTGTCGACGTACCACGCCTGGGCCGGCCCGCTGGACAGCGCACGCGCGACGCCCTTGAGCACGGACGCGACCAGGAACGGCCACACCGAGTGCGCCAGGGCCATCACGACCAGCGCGGCCACGCTGACGACGGCCGACGCGGCGAGCACCGGGCGTCTCCCGAGGACGTCGGCGAGCCCGCCCGTCGGCAGTTCGAGCACGACGATCGTGACCGAGTAGGCCCCGCCGACCAGGCCGACCTCGGCGATGTCCAGCCCCCTGGCGGACATCAGCAGCACCATCGGCGCCAGCATCAGGCCGGTCGGCAGCCAGGTGAGAAACTCGATCGCGGCGTAGCGCCCGTGCTCACGCCTGCCCGGCCGCGGGATCTCGGCGAGCGACCGCCGCTCATGCATGACCGGCTCACCCATGACCGGCCGCCGGGTCGCGGCGCGGATGGGCCGCCAGCAGGACCGCGACCGGACGCGCGTCCGGGTCGTCCCGATCCCGCTCGGCGGCCTCCAGGAGCATGGCCGACACCCGCTCGTAGAGGGACGCCACCGTCGCCGGCGACAGCCGCACCACCACGTCGGACATGCCGGCGGCCTCGACCCACGCCTCGCTCCACAGGTCGCGCTCGCGCTCGAAGTTCTCGACGTCGGCGGTGAGCTTTTCGAGCTGGCGCCGCCGCAGGAACGCCGCGGCCTCCCGGCCCTCGGCGGTCGCGGCCATCTCCACGTCGCTCCAGGAGGTGAAGCGGTGGATCGCCCGCCACCGGCGCTCGCGTCGATCACGCCGGTCGGGATCCTGCTCCACGAAGCCATATCTGGCGAGCTGACGCAGGTGATAGCTGGTGGAGCCGGAGCTCTCGCCGAGGCGCCCGGCCAGCTCGGTCGCGGTCGCCGGGCCGTTCGTACGCAACTCCCCCAGCAGCAGCACCCGCAGCGGGTGGGCGACGGCCTTCAGAGTGCGGGGATCGTGGACGTGGAAGACCTCGTGATCCATACACCGGACGCTAACATCGCAAAGATAACTTTGCAAAAATATCTTTGCGAAAATGAAAGTTTCAGCTCCGCGCCCCCGCAATGGCCGGTCAGGGGCGTCTCGGCGCCCGGCTCGTTGACGCCCGCGGAAACCCAAAGGAAACATGCGATTCGCTCACCCCTTGGGAGCGCTCCCACTCCCACATCCATCCCCCGAGGACGACTGTGCTCAGACGAATCGGCATCCTCGCCGTGGCGGCACTGGCCACGGCGTGCCTGACCGGCGCACCTCCCGCCACGGCGGAAGAGGGCCCGGAACAGATCCCCAACGGCACGTTCGACACCACCACCGACCCGTGGTGGCACACCGCGAACCTGAACTTCGAGCTGTCCGACGGCCGGCTCTGCTCCGACATCCCCGCGGGAACGACCAACCCCTGGGACGCGATCATCGGCGTCAACGACATCCCGCTGGTGAAGGACGAGACCTACGCGTTCAGCTTCTTCGCCACCGCGAACCCCGGGAAGGTCGCCAGGGCGTACGTCCAGCTTCCGACCGACCCCTACACGCAGTACGTGTCGGCCGCTCCCGAGCTGAGCGTCTCGGGCAACACCTACAGCTACACGTTCACCTCGCCGGTCGACCTGCCCAACGCGCAGGTCGTCTTCCAGCTCGGCGGCAGCGCGACGGCGTGGCGGTTCTGCGTGGACAACGTCTCGCTCAAGGGCGGGGCGCCGCCGGACGTCTACACGCCCGACACCGGCCCCCGGGTCCGTGTGAACCAGGTGGCCTACCTGCCCAAGGGCCCCAAGAACGCCACCCTGGTCACCGACGCCTCCGACGCGCTGCCGTGGCAGCTCAAGAACTCCGCCGGGACCGTCGTCGCGCACGGCACGACCACCCCGCGCGGCGTCGACGCCAGCTCCGGGCAGAACGTCCACTCGATCGACTTCGGCACGTACGCGAAGGCCGGGACCGGATACACGCTGACCGCCGACGGCGAGACCAGCCGGCCGTTCGACATCAAGCCCGACGCGTACGCCGACCTCAAGCTCGACGCGCTGAAGTTCTACTACACCCAGCGCAGCGGCATCGCGATCGACGACGCCCTGCGTCCCGGCTACGGCAGGCCCGCCGGCCACGTGGGCGTCGCCCCCAACCAGGGCGACACGAACGTCCCGTGCCAGCCGGGCGTCTGCGACTACTCCCTCGACGTGTCCGGCGGCTGGTACGACGCGGGCGACCACGGCAAGTACGTCGTCAACGGCGGCATCTCGGTGGCCCAGCTCATGAGCGAGTTCGAGCGCACCAAGAACGCCGCGACGGCCAAGCCGATCGGCAGCCTGAACATCCCGGAGAGCGGTGACGCCGTTCCCGACGTGCTCGACGAGGCCCGCTGGGAGCAGGAGTTCCTGCTGAAGATGCAGCGGTCCGACGGCATGGTCCACCACAAGATCCACGACGAGAACTGGACCGGCCTGCCGCTGCTGCCGCACCAGGACGCGCAGAAGCGCGAACTGCACCCCGTCTCCACGGCCGCCACGCTCAACCTCGCCGCGACGGCCGCCCAGGCGGCCCGGATCTTCGCGCCGTACGACGCGGCGTTCGCCGCCAAGAACCTGGCGGCGGCGAAGAAGGCGTGGGCGGCGGCCAAGGCGCACCCGGACGTGCTCGCCTCCCCCTCCGACGGCAACGGCGGCGGCACCTACGACGACGCCGACGTCAGCGACGAGTTCTACTGGGCGGCGGCCGAGCTCTACATCACCACGGGTGACAAGGAGTACAAGGACTTCGTCCTCGCCTCGCCGCACCACACCGCGGACCTGTGGAGCAAGAGCGGCGCATTCGACTGGGGCCACGTGGCCGCGCTCGGCCGCCTCGACCTGGCGACCGTGCCGAACGACCTGCCCGGCCGCGACGCGGTGCGCCAGTCGGTCGTCGACGGCGCGGAGCGCTACCTCGGCATCGTCAAGAGCCACCCGTACGGTCTGCCGTTCGATCCGGGTGACTACTTCTGGGGTTCCAACAGCGCGATCCTCAACAACACGGTCGCCCTCGGCGCGGCCTACGACATCACCGGCACGGTCAAGTACCGCGACGCCGCCATCGAGGCCATCGACTACATCCTCGGCCGCAACGCGCTCAACCAGTCGTACGTGACCGGCTACGGCGAGGTGGCGTCGAAGAACCAGCACAGCCGGTGGTACGCCCACTCGCTGGACACCTCGCTGCCGAACCCGCCGCACGGCACGCTCGCGGGCGGTGCGAACTCCGGCATCCAGGACCCGGTGGCCCAGGCCAAGCTGAAGGGCTGCAAGCCGCAGTTCTGCTACATCGACGACATCGGCTCGTACGCCACGAACGAGGAGGCCATCAACTGGAACTCCGCACTGTCGTGGGTCTCGGCGTTCATCGCGGACCAGGGCGACGGCACGGTCAAGGCCCCGGGCGCGTGCAAGGTCACCTACACCACGCACGGCACGTGGCCGACGGGCTTCACCACCCAGATCACGCTCAAGAACACCGGCACGAAGGCGATCGACGGCTGGTCGCTGAAGTGGTCGTTCCTGGGCGGCCAGAAGGTCGCCAGTAGCTGGAGCGCCAAGTTCTCGCAGGACGCGGCGACCGTGACCGCCGCGAACGAGGCGTGGAACAAGACCATCAAGCCGGGCCAGTCGGTCACCTTCGGCTTCAACGGCCAGGCCGCGCCGGGGGCCAACCCGACGCCCGACCTGTTCACGCTGAACGGCGCCGCCTGCGCCTGACCCGATCCGCACCGGATCAAAAGGCTCCGGCCGCCGCCCCAGCAGGGGCGGCGGCCGGTTCCACGTCGTCGGGGAGACGATTCACAGGTCGCTGCCGCCGGTCGCGTCGACCGTGGTGCCCGTGACCCAGCGGGCGTCGTCGGAGGCGAGGAACGCGACCACTCCGGCCACATCCCCCGGCGTGCCCACCCGGCCCAGCGCCGCCCGGCCGGCCGACGCCGCCCAGGCCGCCTCGTCGCCGCGCAGCCAGTCCGCGTTCGTGTCGGTGTCGACGATCCCCGGCGCCACGTTGTTGACGGTGATCCCCCGTGGTCCGAGGTGCTTGGCCAGCGCCAGCGTGAAGGTCTCCAGCGCGCCCTTGGTCATCGCGTACGCGATCGCCTCGGGGAACGCGATCCTGGTCACTCCCGAGGTGACCGTCACGATCCGCCCGCCGTCGGGAATGCGCGGCAGCGCCCGCTGTGTGACGAAGAAGGCCGCCCGCGTGTTGACGGCGAACCCCTTGTCGTAGAGCTCCGGCGTCACCTCCTCGATCGTTCCCCGCACGGTGATCCCCGTGTTGTTGACGAGGATGTCGATCGGCGCGTCCGGTCCCAGCTCCCGGTCCAGTCCGGCGAACAGCTCGTCCACGTCGCCCGCCGCGCCCAGCTCGGCCCGGACCGCGAAGGCCCGGCCACCGGCGGCCTCGATCGCCGCCACCGTGTCCTTGGCCGCCGCCTCGTCCCTGGCGTAGTTCACCGCCACCAGCGCCCCGTCGGCCGCCAGCCGTTCGGCGATGCCACGCCCGATCCCCCTGCTCGCGCCCGTCACCAGCGCCGTCTTACCGCTCAGCACAGTCATGTCCGTCCCCTTTTTTATAGCGACCGCTACACAATAACACGACGTGTAGCGATCGCTATAAAATCGGCGCATGGGAAGAAACAGGGCGTTCGACCGGGACGTCGCGCTGGAACGGGCACTGGAGGAGTTCTGGCGGCGCGGCTACGAGGCGACCTCGGTCGCCGGGCTGACCGCGGCGATGGGGATCAACCCGCCCAGCCTCTACGCCGCCTTCGGGGACAAGCGCCGGCTGTTCGGCGAGGCCGTGCGCCGCTACCAGGAGACCCACGGCGCCTTCAGCTCCCGTGCCCTGGCCGGGGAGCCGACCGCGCGGGCGGCAGTCGAGCGCCTCCTCCGTGAGGCGGCGGAGGTCTACACCGACCCGGCACACCCACCCGGCTGCATGATCATCTCGGCGGGGGTGAACACGAGCGACGCCGCCGTGATCGAGGAACTACGCGGGCACCGCGAGGCGGGCAAGGCGGCGATCCGCCGCCGGATCGAGCGGGACGCCGAGGCCGGCCTCCTCCCGCCGCAGACCGACGCCCCCGCGCTCGCGACGTTCTTCGCCGCCGTCATCCAGGGCATGTCCACCCAGGCCAGGGACGGCGCAAGCCGGGCCGACCTCGAGGCGGTGGCGACGCTGGCGCTGCGCGCCTGGCCGTAGTCTGTCGGGCGTGATCGACGACATCTTCGTGGACGACGCCGTCACGGCACTCCGTCCGGACTTCGCCGTCCTGGTGATCTGCGCGTACGGCCTGCGCAACGGGCCGTCCGACGACCGTTCGCGGTCCTGGCTCGCCGACGCGGCGGCCCACGCCGTGCCGCTCGACGACGAGAGGATCGAGGCCTGGCGGGCGGCCTACCGTGCCTTCGGCGCCAAGCCGCAGCGCACCCGGCCGTCGGTCGACGCGCTGGTCCGCCGGATGCCGCTCCCCGAGATCAACCTGGTGGTGGACGCCTACAACGCCGTGTCCGTACGGCACGGCCTGCCGATCGGCGGCGAGGACCTGCGCCGCTACCAGGGCACCGCCCGGCTGGTGCGGGCCGCGGGCGACGAGCCCTCGGAGGAGGCGCTGGGCGACCCGGAGATCGGCGAGGTGGTGTGGCGCGACGACGCGGGCGTCACCTGCCGGCGGTGGAACTGGCGGCAGTGCGTCAGGACGAGGATCACCGAGGAGACGGTGGACGCGCTCTTCCTCCTGGAGCGCCTCGAACCGCTCTCTCTGGACGCGTTGGGTGCAGCGGGTGACGACCTCACGGGTATGCTGTCCGATATAGCTCCCAATATCCGGATCGAGTCGCGGCTCATCGGCTGACCAGTCGTTGTGACCAGAGGGTAAGGGACACCTCACCACCCAGACGGGCTATCCGCGCGTGACCTGTTTTATCGATCCTGGGAGGATGGGCCGGGACCTGCGACCCGCCGGGGCGCACGTCGGTGTGCGAGGCGAGTAGCCTTGGACAGGTTCACCAAACATCAACGCCGATCTGCGGAAGAGGGCGATTTCCGCCGTGTCGTCTGAGTCGTCGCGGACAAACCCGCTGGCAAGCTTTGGACAAAATGAGTGGCTTGTCGACGAGTTGTACCAGAAGTATCTCGAAGATCCCGAGTCTGTTGATCAGGCCTGGTGGCACTTCTTCGCTGACTACAACGGGACGGCCAAGCCCGCTCCGTCCAAGTCCGCCGGCGCCACAAACGGCGCGACCGCGACGGCCGCGCCCGAGGCTCCCGCTCCGGTGAGCCCGGCCCCGCAGACGGCGCCCCCGAAGCCGACGCCGCAGGCGAAGCCCGAGGCCAAGGCGCCCGCCAAGCAGCAGGCTCCGGCCCCGGCCGGAGCGGTCGAGGAGAAGCTGCGCGGCGCCGCCGCCCGCACGGCCGCCAACATGGAGGCCTCGCTGGTCGTTCCCACGGCCACGAGCGTCCGTGCGGTTCCCGCGAAGTTGCTGATCGACAACCGCATCGTCATCAACAACCACCTGTCCCGCGGCCGCGGCGGCAAGATCTCCTTCACCCACGTCATCGGGTACGCGATCGTCCAGGCGCTCAAGTCGATGCCTGAGATGAACTACTCGTACGGCGAGGTGGACGGCAAGCCGGTCCTCGTGAAGCCGGAGCACGTCGGGCTCGGCCTCGCGATCGACGTGCAGAAGAGCGACGGCTCCCGCCAGCTGCTGGTGCCTTCGATCAAGCAGGCCGAGACCATGGACTTCCGCCAGTTCTGGGTGGCGTACGAGGAGATCGTGCGCAAGGCCCGGGCGGGCAAGCTCGGCGTGGACGACTTCCAGGGCACCACGATCTCCCTCACGAACCCCGGCACGATCGGCACGGTCCACTCGGTGCCGCGCCTCATGCCCGGCCAGGGCACGATCATCGGCGTCGGCGCGATGGAGTACCCGGCGGAATACCAGGGCGCCTCGGAGGAGACGCTGTCCCGCCTGGCCATCAGCAAGGTGATGACCCTCACCTCCACCTACGACCACCGGATCATCCAGGGCGCCCAGTCGGGCGACTTCCTGCGCCGCATCCACCAGCTCCTGCTCGGCGCCGACGACTTCTACGACGAGATCTTCGAGTCGCTGCGCATCCCCTACGAGCCGGTCCGCTGGGTCAAGGACATCTCGGCCACCCACGACGACGACGTGGCCAAGTCCGCGCGCGTGCTGGAGCTCATCCACGCCTACCGGGTCCGCGGCCACCTCATGGCCGACACCGACCCGCTGGAGTACCGCCAGCGCAAGCACCCGGACCTCGACATCCAGTCGCACGGCCTGACGCTGTGGGACCTGGAGCGCGAGTTCCCGACGGGCGGCTTCGGCGGCAAGCCGCTGATGAAGCTGCGCGACATCCTCGGCGTGCTGCGCGACTCGTACTGCCGCACGATCGGCATCGAGTACATGCACATCCAGAACCCCGAGGAGCGGGCCTGGATCCAGGCGCGGGTGGAGCGGCCGCACTCCAAGCCCAGCCGCGAGGAGCAGCTGAACATCCTGCGCAGGCTCAACACCGCCGAGGCGTTCGAGACCTTCCTGCAGACCAAGTACGTCGGCCAGAAGCGGTTCTCGCTGGAGGGCGGCGAGTCGCTGATCCCGCTGCTCGACTCGGTGATCAGCTCCGCGGCGGCCGAGCGCCTCGACGAGGTCGTCATCGGCATGGCCCACCGCGGCCGGCTCAACGTCCTGGCCAACATCGTGGGCAAGTCGTACGCCCAGGTGTTCGGCGAGTTCGAGGGCAACATCGACCCGCGCAGCGCGCACGGCTCCGGCGACGTGAAGTACCACCTCGGCGCGAGCGGCGACTTCGTGGCGCCGGACGGCAACAAGATCAGCACGTCGGTGGTGGCCAACCCCTCGCACCTGGAGGCCGTCGACCCGGTCCTCGAGGGCGTGGTCCGGGCCAAGCAGGACCTGCTGGAGCGCGGCGAGGAGGGCTTCACCGTCCTGCCCGTGCTCGTCCACGGCGACGCGGCGTTCGCCGGCCAGGGCGTGGTCGCCGAGACCCTGCACCTGTCCCAGCTGCGCGGCTACCGCACCGGTGGCACCGTCCACATCGTGGTGAACAACCAGGTCGGCTTCACCACCTCGCCCGCCTCCTCGCGGTCGAGCGTGTACGCCACCGACGTCGCGCGCATGATCCAGGCGCCGATCTTCCACGTGAACGGCGACGACCCCGAGGCGGTCGTGCGGGTCGGCCGACTGGCCTACGAATACCGCCAGACGTTCCTCAAGGACGTCGTCATCGACCTGATCTGCTACCGGCGGCGCGGCCACAACGAGACCGACAATCCGGCGTTCACGCAGCCGCTGATGTACGACCTCATCGACGCCAAGCGCTCGACCCGCAAGCTGTACACCGAGGCCCTCATCGGCCGCGGCGACATCACGGTCGAGGAGGCCGAGCAGGCCCTGCGCGACTACCAGGAGCAGCTCGAGCGGGCCTTCACCGAGACTCGGGAGGCCACCAGGCAGCCGCTCCAGCCGGGCGCGGTCGTCCGGCCCGAGCCCGACGAGGTGATCCCGTGGTCGCACGAGGACACCAAGACGGCGATCTCGGAGGAGGTCGTCAAGCGAGTCATCGAGACCCAGCTCAACCTGCCCGAGGGCTTCACCGTCCACCCGCGTCTCGCCCCGGTGATCCAGCGCCGCGGCGCGATGATCACCGAGGACGCGATCGACTGGGCGACCGGCGAGCTGCTCGCGTTCGGCTCGCTGCTCATCGACGACCATCCGGTCCGCCTGGTCGGTCAGGACTCCCGCCGCGGCACCTTCGGCCAGCGCCACGCCGTACTGGTCGACCGGGTCACCGGCGAGGAGCACACCCCGCTGAAGACGTTCAACCACGGCACCACGAAGTTCTACGTGTACGACTCGCTGCTCAGCGAGTTCGCCGCGATGGGCTTCGAGTACGGCTACAGCGTGGTCCGCCCGGACGCCCTGGTCGCCTGGGAGGCGCAGTTCGGCGACTTCGCCAACGGCGCCCAGTCGATCATCGACGAGTTCATCTCGTCGGGCGAGCAGAAGTGGGGTCAGCGCTCCTCGGTCGTGCTGCTGCTGCCGCACGGCTACGAGGGCCAGGGACCTGACCACTCCTCCGGCCGCATCGAGCGCTACCTGCAGCTGTGCGCGCAGGACAACATGACGGTGGCGCAGCCGAGCACCCCGGCGAACTACTTCCACCTGCTGCGCTGGCAGGTGCTGTCGGAGCGGCGCAAGCCCCTCGTCATCTTCACGCCCAAGTCGCTGCTGCGGCTCAAGGCGGCGGCCTCGGCCACCTCGGAGTTCACCTCCGGCGCCTTCCGCCCGGTCATCGGCGACGCGACGGTGGACCCGTCGGCGGTCCGCAAGATCGTGGTCTGCTCGGGCAGGATCTACTACGACCTGCTCACGCGGCGCGAGAAGGACGGCAGGAAGGACGTGGCGCTGGTGCGCCTGGAGCGCATCTACCCGTTCCCGGAGAACCCGCTCAAGGCCGAGCTGGCCCGCTACGGCGCGGACGCGGAGCTGCTCTGGGCGCAGGACGAGCCCGTCAACATGGGCCCGTGGCCCTACCTCAGCCTGAAGATGGTGGAGAAGCCCGACCTGCTCGGGGGCCGCACCTTCCGCCGGGTCTCGCGTACGCCGAACTCCTCGCCGGCCGTCGGCTCCCACTCCAAGCACGACGAGGAACTGCACGCCATCCTGGGCGAGATCTTCGGCTGAGCGAAGATTCCACACCCACTGAGGAGGTCCCCCACGCCCGTGGGGGACCTTTCTCCATGATCAGGTCATTCACTGGAGCGAGGTATGTACTTCACCGACAGGGGGATCGAGGAGCTCGTCGAGCGCCGCGGCGAGGAGGAGGTCAGCGTGGGCTGGCTCGCGGAGCGGCTGCGCGAGTTCGTGGACCTCAACCCCGAGTTCGAGGTGCCCGTCGAGCGGCTGGCCACCTGGCTCGCGCGCCTCGACGAGGACGACTGACGAGGACGGGCGACGAGGACGGCCGGCGAGAGCGGTTCGGGAGGGCGGCTCGGGGCGAGAGTCAGAAGCCAGGGGAAACGCGATACATCTTGACTTCGCACAAACGAGATATATCTTGTTTGTGGATGGTTCGTCCGCGCGGGTGCCGACCCGCGCGGGCGCAGGACTTCGCGTGGAAGGGCCTGAGCGATGCCCCAATGGACGATCGACTCTCCCGGACGGCTCACGTTCGGAGAGGTCACCGCGCTCAACGTGCGCGTCGTGGCCGGTCGGCTGGCCGTGCTGGCCAGTGACGGCCCGCCGACCCTCGAGGTGACGGAGGTGGACGGCTCGCCGTTGGTGGTGACCCACGAGGACGACGGCCGCCTGACGGTCGCGTACAAGGACCTGACGTGGGACGGGATCCTGGGCTGGTTACGCCCGGGCCCGCGCAGGACCACGCTGACGCTGACCGTGCCGAAGACGTGTCCCGTGCAGGCCGGGGTCGTCTCCGCCTCCGCCGTCGTGGCGGGCCTGGAGGGGATCACCGGCACGAAGAGCGTGTCGGGGGAGATCGTCCTCGACGGCGTCAGCGGCGAAGTGCAGGCCGAGACGGTCTCGGGCTCGGTGGAGAGCCGCGGATTGGCCGGCGACCTGTCCTTCTCCAGCGTCTCCGGCGATCTCACCGTAGCCGCGGGCCGGCCGCGACGGCTGCGCGCGAACACGGTGTCCGGGCGCGTCACCGCCGACCTCGAACTGGAGCCCACCGGTCACGTCACGCTGCACAGCATGTCGGGCGCGATCGTCGTACGGCTGCCGCACGACGTGGACACCGACGTGTCCGTTCACTCGACCTCCGGCAGGATCGAGTCGGCCTTCCCCGAGTTGTACGTCACCTCGGCCCCGGGGGCCCGTTCGCTCAGCGGCCGGCTGGGCGGCGGCATGGCGTCCCTGTCGGCGACCACGGTGTCCGGCGCCGTCACCCTGCTCAGCGGCCAGCCCGCCGGCAGGCGAGAAGAGGAGAGAGCATGAGCGAGCGTAGCGAGCGAATCAGGGAACACAGCGTCTGGCGAATGCCGCTCCGAGCCGGAGGCGAGGAGGTGGCATGAGCGAGCGTAGCGAGCGAATCAGGGAACACAGCGTCTGGCGAATGCCGCTCCGAGCCGGAGGCGAGGAGGTGGCATGAGTCCCGTGTTCGGGCACGGCCGGTTGCGGCTGTACCTGCTGAAGCTGCTGGAGGAGAGCCCGCGGCACGGCTATGAGGTCATCCGGCTCCTGCAGGACCGTTTCCTCGGCGTCTACTCCCCCTCCCCCGGCACGATCTATCCCCGCCTCGCCCGGCTGGAGGACGAGGGCCTGGTCACCCACGAGGTCGTGGACGGCAAGAAGGTCTTCACGCTGACCGACAAGGGGCGGGCCGAGCTGAACGACCGGATGGACGAGCTCGCCGACCTGGAGCAGGAGATCACCGCCTCGGTCCAGGACATCGCGCGCGAGGTGAAGGAGGACGTACGGCAGACCGTGCGCTCCCTGCGCGAGGAGCTCACCCAGATGGCCAGGGACATCGGCCACGACAACCGAGACCTGCGGCGTGAGCAGAAGGAGGAGTGGCGGCGGCAGCGCGACCAGGCCAAGGAGGAGTGGCGCAGGCAGAAGGAGGAGTGGCGCCGCCACAAGCGCCAGTGGCAGGAGGAGAGCGAGCGCTGGCAGCACGAGTGGCGCCGGATCTGGGAGGAGTCCTGGGGGTTCGGCGACGGCCGGCAGGGCGGCCACGACGTCGCGCTCAGCCGGATGCTGGCCGACTTCGTCGCCGACGTCCACCAGTCCTCCAGCGCGGGCGTGCCCGACGAGCGGGCTCTGGCCGAGTGCCGGGCCGCCCTCGACGAGGCCGCCGAGCGCATCCGCCGAGCACTGCGTCCCTGAAGCCGGGCCCCTGAAACGGGGCCCTGAAGCCGGGCCGGCCCGTGACGTCCCCCACGAACACCACCGACCAGCGAGGAGCCGAGTTGAGCCCGTACGGCTGGCGCAATCCGTTCCTGCGCTCTCCCCTCCCCCCGCCGCCGTGCGCCCGGTCGGTCCGCGAGCCGGAACGGCCGGGCGACGACCGGAACCTCCACGGCGACCGGGCCTTCCGGCGCGACCGGCAGCGGGAGGGCGGCGACGAGAGCGCCGCCCGCCCCGCGCGGGCGCCCGTCAGAGCGTGAAGACCACCTTGCCGAAGACCTCGCCGCGGTGCATGGCGGCGAAGCCCTCCTCCGCCTCGGTCAGCGGCAGCACCCGGTCGATCGCCGGCCGCACGCCGGTCTGCTCCAGGAACACCGCGAGCCGCGCGAGCTGCTCGCGCGTCCCCATCGTGGATCCGATGATCGACTTCTGCAGGAAGTAGACCTGCGCGAGCTGCGTCGGGGCGACCATCCCGCTGGTCGCGCCGCAGGTGACGATCCGGCCACCCGGGCGCAGGGAACTGAGCGAGTGCTTCCAGGTGGCCTCGCCGACCGTCTCCATGACGGCGTCCACCCGCTCGGGCAGCCGCGCGCCCGTCTCGAAGACCCGGTCGGCGCCGAGCGTGAGGGCCCGTTCCCGCTTGTCCTGCGAGCGGCTGGTCGCCCAGACGCGGAAGCCGCCTGCCCGGCCGAGCGCGATCAGCGCGGTCGCCACGCCGCCACCGGCGCCCTGGACCAGGATGGTCGAGCCCGGCTCCAGCCCGGCCTTGTCGAAGAGCATGCGGTAGGCCGTCAGCCAGGCCGTGGGCAGGCAGGCGGCCTCCTCGAAGGAGATCGCCGCGGGCTTGGGCACCAGGTTGCGGCGGGGCACCGCGACCTTCTCCGCGAACGTCCCGTCGTACTTCTCCGACAGCAGCGAACGCGCCGGGTCGAGGGTCTCGTCGCCGTCGACGGGCGTGCCGATGACGGAGTGGACGATGACCTCGTTGCCGTCCTCGTCCACCCCCGCCGCGTCGCAGCCGAGCACGATCGGCAGCCGGTCCTGACTGATCCCCACGCCCTTGAGGGTCCACAGGTCGTGGTGGTTGAGCGCGGCGGCCCGGACCGTGACGGTCGTCCATCCCTCCGGTACGGCGGGCTCGGGGTGCTCCCCGAGCGTCAGGCCCTTGATCGGGTCGTCCGGATCGGTCTGTGTGGCGGTGACGGCGAACATGCCAGAACATTACTCCGGCCGTCGCACCGGCCCCGGACGACCCCCGCACGGCTCGCCGCCGGCGTCTTTGATACTCAGGGATATCAGTGGGAACAGAGCGCCAGAAATCAAACAAGACCCGTCAAGAATGGCCGTAAACCCGATGACGCCGCGACGCGACGCCCCACCGGAGTAGCGCCATGACCTGGCATTATGGCACTCATAACCACTCGCTATGGATAACAGATAGGGCAAAGTGCCGGTTGTTCTGGTTATATCCCCGACATTTCACAAGATCGGTCATTAATCTCGGAGCGTTTTCCTGAGGAATGGGACGCACCCTCACCGTCCCAGGGAAAGGAGCTCCATGATCCCCCGAGCACGGCGTCTGGCCGTTCCCCTCACCGGCGCGCTCCTCGCGGCCGGCGTGGTCGGCGCCACCCCTGCCACCTCCTCGGCTGCGACCGGCGCGACCGCGGCGATCGCGGCGGCACTGGCCGCCCCGGGCGAGGTGACCGCCAAGGCCGCGCCCCAGACCCCCGCGGAGGCAGTCGCCTTCTGGTCGCCGCAGCGGTTGCGGGCGGCCAAGGACTACACCGAGGAACTCGGCAACTCCGTCAAGGGCTTCGGCAAGGCCGGCGACGCCACCCCGGACGGCAAGGCGGGCACGGTCCCGCCGGCCGGCGCCGCCAGGAGCGGGGCCGGCGGTTCCGGCAAGATCAGCAAGCAGGTCAACCTGCCCCGCACCGTCGGCCGCGTGTTCTTCACCCTGCCGGGCAAGAACCCCCTGGACCCGAAGAGCTGGAAGTACTGCTCCGGCACCTCCGTGCAGGGCCACTACCGCAACGTCGTCGCGACGGCCGGGCACTGCGTCTACGACCCGGTGACCAACCAGTTCTACGACAACTGGGTGTTCATCCCGTCGTACTGGGACGGGGACCAGGCATGGGAGGGGAAGGCGCCGTACGGCATCTACCCGGCGAAGTGGTTCCAGACGCACGACGATTTCGTGGTCAGGGAGGACTACGACTACGACTACGCGTTCGTGAACGTGTCGTCGGGCTTCACACTCACGCCGAAGAAGGACGGGGACGTCACCCACTACGTACGCACCCCGGCCGGCCGCCTCGGCGACAATGTGGGCGGCCAGGGCTTCACCTGGAACCGCAGCACCAAGGTCAAGGTGTTCGCGTTCGGCTATCCCGCCGGGCCGCACCCCGACGGCGACCGCCCCTTCACCGGGCGGACCATGAAGTGGTGCTATGGCCAGTCGGCTCCGATGCCGGCCGTGCCGAAGTACGACATTCAGGAGCACCTGGGGTTCAGCTGCGGCATGACCTCCGGCGCCAGCGGCGGCCCGTGGCTGATGGGTTACAAGAGCGCGACCCGCACGGGCTACCTGAACGGCATCAGCAGCGTGGCGTGGGACAGCGACGGCAACGACCGGTACGACCGGATCTCCTCGCCGTACTTCAACGGCGAGACCTACGACGTCTACGCGGTGGCCGCCAACCGGTGGACACAGTGAAAGTGGCGGCGCGGACCTGACCGCACGGCCGTCCGGTCAGGCAGGGGGCCCGGCGGACGTCCCGCCGGGCCCCCTGGTTGTCACAGCTCTCCCATGCACCTTTACGTTCCCTGTACGCCGCGTGCGGTCGACTATCCCTGTCAGAAGTCGAACAGCGCCCCGGCGGCCGACCGCTTCTCACAGTCGTTGCCGAAGGTGCGCCGGAACTGGAAGTACTTCCCGTCCCAGATGCCGCTGGCGGTGACCGTGACAGGTGCGTAGATCATCGTGCAGGGCTCGGCCGCGTTCACCCGCAGAGCGCCCGGGTCGACGCCCGTCCTGTTCAGCCATGCGCACGCCTTGTCCGCCGAAGGGTGCGAGCCGCCCACCGGAGCGCAGTTCAGGAAGACCGACCGCGCCGGCGGCTCCGCCTGCTCGCCGTCCGCGACGGTCAGGATCACCGCCCGCACCTTTGCGGCCGGCGGCCGGGACGCCCGCAGGGCGACCTCGGGCGGCGGCGGAGCCGGCAAGGTGTCCGCCCGTGCCGGGGCGGTCGTCCCGCCGGCGCCGGAGGCGCCCGGTTGAGCCCATGCCTGGGCAGAGGGGCCGGCGGCCAGCGCCGCACCGGCCAGTAGGACAAGCAGCGGTTTCATGCGATCCCCCCGTTTCCGCTGGTGACCAGCGTTCTCATGGGAGACCCTCGAGGCAAGCGTCCACTCCGGACCCCACCGGAAACGTGGCGTACCACAGATCACATCGGTTCCGCTCGAATCATAACGAGCTGGACAAGAAGGTGTGCCACAACCGTATGGATCTGGAAAAATCACCCCTTACTGACCATATCTCCGCCCTGAGAGGCTCACGGTGACCAGGAAGCTGACACTCGCCGCCGGTGGCGTCGCCGCCGCCGCGAGTGCGGTCGCCGTGCTGTGGAGCCAGGGACCGGCCGTTCCCGCGACCGCCGCGTCCCGCGCGGCCACGACGACGATCTCCGCCGTGATCGGCGTCGACAGGAACGGGGTCAGCGCCTTCCCCCTCGCCCCCAGCCAGGCGGACGAGGAGCGGGTGGCGGCGTACTGGAGCCCCGAGCGGCTCAAGCAGGCGAGCAGCTACGTGCCGAGCACGAAGCCGTCGCCCTCCACCAAGAGCACGACCTCAGCGGCCGAGGTGGGCCCGGGGGATTCGAAGACGCGCACGGGGGCGCCGCGCGCCGCGACACCTCCGCCTGTGGCCTCCCCGCCGATGGTGGGCAAGGTGTTCTTCAAGGTCGGCGACAAGGAGTACTGGTGCTCCGCCTCCGCGGTGCACTCCTCCCACCGCAACCTCGTCGCCACCGCCGGGCACTGCGCGTACGCGCTGTCGCAGGACAAACCGGTGCAGAACTGGGTCTTCATCCCCGGCTACCACGACGGTGTGGCCCCCTCCGGCATCTTCGTCGGCCACACGCTCTACATGCAGGAGGACTTCGCCGGCCAGGGCGACTTCGACCGCGACTACGCCTTCGTGACCGTGCACCGCGGCTTCTCCTGGCAGCCGTACGTGGAGAACGGCAGGCTCAAGTACCGCTCCGTCGACGTGGGCCGCCTGGAGGACAAGGCCGGCGCCTTCCGCTTCGCCTCCGGCAAGCCGCTCGGACGACCGACCCACGTCTTCGGCTACCCCGCGGGGGCCAACCCCGACGGCAGCCGCCCGTACACCGGTCAGACGGTGAAGTCCTGCGACGGCACCACCGAGAAGAAGTTCGTCAGCGCGCCGACCTGGCAGCTCGAACACGGGGTGCGGCTGCCGGGCTGCCCGTTCACCGCCGGCGCGAGCGGCGGCCCGTGGGTGATCGGCTACAACGCCGCCACGCGGACCGGCTACCTCACCGGGATCACCAGCCTGACCTGGAACCTCAGCGGCGGCGGGCGTCTCGACGCCGTCTCCACGCCCTACTTCAACCATTTGACCCAGCGGGTGTACACCGAGGCGAGCAAGCAGGGCACGGGCTGACCTCTCCCGCTCGGCGAGCCGAAAATGTGAGTTGCGTCACATCGCCACCCCCTCCCCGGCTGCGCCGAGTGCTCGATTTGACACAGAAGGCGTCCGAGTGGACCTGCACTGATCTTCCGGTGCGCCCTCGACCTTGACAAGCACTGTTGAGAATCACGGAAAAGTCACGTGAGCGAGGGGCCTGAAAGCACGTAAAACACGGATAAAAGCGAGAGGTACTGTCTTTACTAGCCCTTTACTGACGGGTGGGACGCATGTGGCGTGCCACGACAGCACCTGGAGATTCATGAACACGCGAGTCAAGCGCCTGATCCTCCCCATCGGGGGCGTGGCCGTGGCCGGCCTCGTGGGGGCCACGATGGCGGTCCCGGCTCAGGCCGCCGGTGACACGGCCCACGACACCCTGGCGGGCAGCGGCCTCGCCGCGAAGAACGTCATCGCCTACTGGCTCAACCAGAAGGCCAGCAACCTGGTCAACGCCACTCCGTACGGGTACGAGAGCCAGGTCAGCGCCAAGCACATCTCGACCGGCGGGCCGTCCGCCGACAGCAAGCCCGGCACCGTCCCGGCCACCGGCGGTGGGAAGTCCGGCGGCACCCTGAAGAACGTGAACCTGCCGCGCACCACCGGCAAGGTCTTCTTCCGCGGTGCCGACCACCGGCCGCACTGGTGCAGCGCGACCTCCGTCCAGTCGAAGTACGGCAACCTGGTCGCCACAGCCGGGCACTGCGTCTACGACACCAAGTCCAACCGGGCCACCATGGACCGCTGGGTCTTCATCCCCGGCTACTACCAGGGCAAGGCGCCGTGGGGCATCTACGTCGGCAAGACGGCCTACACCCACTACGACTTCGACGTCTACGAGGACGGCGACCGCGACTACGCCTTCGTGACCGTCTACAACGGCATCAAGGCGGGGCGCGGCGGCGACCTGCGCAACGTCGCCGAGTGGAACTGGAAGCAGGTCGACAGGAAGACCTACCTCAGCTACGACCGCTTCATCCGCAGGAGCAAGGGCGGCAAGTACTACGTCGTCAAGTTCACCGACGTCGGCCGGCTCGAGAGCAACGTCGGCGGGCAGGGCCTCGCCTACAACCAGAAGGTCGGCAGCTCGGTCTACGTGTTCGGCTACCCGAGCGGGTCGCACCCGGACGGCAACCACGCCTTCACCGGCCAGACCCTCAAGTGGTCGTACGGCAAGACCTTCGCCGCCAAGGCCCCCTCGGTCAAGGGCGAGGAGCTCGTGGGCGTCAAGTCGTCCTTCACCGGTGAGGGCTCCTCGGGCTCGTCGTGGCTGCTGAGGTACAGCAGCGCCAAGCGGCTCGGCTACCTGAACGGCGTCACCAGCGGCGTGTCCGACACCGACGGCAACCAGCGGATCGACACCAGCGTCTCCCCGTACTTCGACGGCGAGACCTACGGCGTCTACAAGGCCGCCGCCAACAACTGGTCCGGCTCCATCGCCTGAGTCGCGGATACCTCGGCGCCGGTCCGCGAGTGGCATGCTGAGTGGACGGCGATCACGAGGAGAACAGCGATGACCCACCCTTCCGGTACGCGGCCCGCCTTCCGGCGCACCCCCCTGAACGCGGAGGAAAGGGCGCGCAGCGAGATCACCTTCTCACAGCTCGTCGCCGAACACCTCGTCACGCAGGGGCGGTTCAGGATCACCGCGGACAGCCCGGAGATGGTGGATCTGTGGCAGACGGTCGCCCGCAGGGTGGGTGAGGCGCTGCGACGGCCGGTGGTCAGCTACGCCAACGGCCGGGACATCGTCATCACGTTCGCCCAGGAGGCCCCGGGTCTCACGCCACAGGCCTGAGCACCCCCCAGGAAGTGCCCCGTCGCGCCGCGGCGGGGCACTTCGGCGTTCCGGGGAGAACCACGCGCCGTCCGCGTTGTTTTCCCGACTTGATCCCCATCGCTGTATGTTCCTCGCAGCCCATTCACGTGTGGGGCGCGGGAGACGTTCCACAGCAAGGAGATCCGGTTGAAGCGCATCCTCCTCCCCCCGCTGTGGGGTGCGGCGGCGACGGCCGCGTTGCTCGTCGGCGGGACGGCGGTGCCCGCTCACGCCTACGAGATCACCGTGACGACGCCCCTCGTCTCCGGCGCGAAGGTGGCCTCCGTGATCGCCTACTGGCTCAGGGACGGCGGACGCCCCCTCGCGGCGGCGACCCCCGCGTCCGCGCCGGCCGGGATCGACGCCACTCCCGTCACGGCCGAGGGCAGCGCTCCCGGCGGCGTACGGGGCGTGGTGCCCGCCTCGGCCGGAGTCAGACGGGCCGCCGGCCCGTCCAAGAACGTCAACCTGCCGAGGACGACGGGCAAGGTCTTCTTCGTCGGCTCGGACGGCCGCCCCCACTGGTGCGTGGGCACGTCCGTACAGTCCGATCATCGCAATCTCGTGGCGACGGCCGGGCACTGCGTGTACGCGACGAGGCCCACAGCGGAGGCCGCGGGAGAGTCCACCGCGACGCCCTACCGATACTGGATCTTCATTCCGGGGTACGCCGGCGGCGGCACGCCCTGGGGCGTCTACGCCGGCGACCGGGCCTTCGCCCACAGCGACTTCACCAGGTATGGCGACCTGGACCGCGACTACGCGTTCGTCAGCGTCCACGCCGGCGTGCTGCCCAAGCGCGTCACGCTGCGGGACGCGGCGCAGTTCGCGGGATTCTCCGCCGGGCCGAAGTACCGCACGGCCACCGGCTACACCGGCGTCAGGCTGCTTTCCGCGGGGCGTCTCGGCGACAAGGTCGGCGGGCAGGGCCTCGCCTACAACTTGCCGGTCGACCGGCCGCTCTCGATCTTCGGCTACCCGATGGGAACCGCCGAGGGCCCCGCGAGCGGGCGCACCCGGCTCACCCGGGCGTACGGCAAGCCCTTCCTGGCCCAGGACCTGTCCAGGAGGGCGAACGAACTGGTCGCCGTGCGCTCGGCCTTCACCGCCGCCTCCGGGTCGCCGTGGCTGGCCGCCTACCGCGGCGTACGCGGTCTGGGGTACCTGAACGGCCTGACGATCGGCCTCTCCGGCCCGGGGACCGGCCTGTCGCCGTACTTCGACGGAGAACTGTTCCAGGTCTACAACGCGGCACGGCGAGCGGGCTGACGGTCGGCGTCCGCTCAGACGCCGACCGCCTCCCTGCTCATGCTCTCCCTGCCCGCGCTCTCCCTGTTCCCCGCGCGGCCCCGGCCGCGCTCCAGCAGCTCCGCCACCCGCGGTTGCGCGGCGTACGGTGCGAACCGGCGGCACATGTCCGCCACGTACGTCCGGGTGCGCGCCGACTGGATGTTCTCGGCCAGATCGAGGGCCGACGACGCCGCCTGGCACGCCTCCTCCAGTTCGCCCTCCTGGATGAGCGCCGTCGCGAGCAGCGAGAGGTTGAACATCTTGCCGCGCACATAACGCCCGTCCATCACCAGCGAGCGCCGGGCCTGCCGTACGGCCCGCGCCCCGTCGCCGAGGTCGCGCAGGCAGTGGGCCGACTTCGCGGCCAGGTAGGCCTCGTCGAAGTAGCCGATCCAGCCGGGCTCGTTCTGGGGCCTGCGCCTGTCGAAGGCGACCTCGGCCTCGTGCAGCGCGCCGCCGCACGCCGTGCGCTCCCCGAGCAGGGCCAGGGCGTGCGCCTCCAGCACCCGGGCCTCGGCCAGCAACGTGGCGACCCCCGAGCGCCGGGCCGCCGCGACGGCCGCCCTGGCCAGCTCCAGCCCGTGCCGGGGATGCCCGATGTAGACGGCCTGGTGGCTCATCCCGGCGAGGATCTCGCCGCACAGGGCGTGGTCGCCCGCGCCGCGCGCCAGGCCGAGCGCCTGGATCAGGTAGCGCTGGGCCAGCCCGTGCTGCTCCAGGTCGTAGGCCATCCATCCCGCCAGCCGGGTCAGCTCGGCCGCCGCGGTCGCCAGCGAGCGCCCGGTGGCCTCGCCGTACGCGCCCTCGCGCAGCAGCGGCGTCACGGCGGTGTGCAGGTAGCGCACGACCGGGCCGCGGATGCTGCCGCCGCCGAACCGGTTGTCCAGCTCGCCGAACGACCGGGTGACCTCGCGTATCGCGGCCACGTCGGAGGGCCCGACCCGGCGCGGCCCGTTCGCGGAGAGCCGCTCCCCGTCGGGGGCCGCCAGCCAGCGGACGATGCCCGCCGAACCCGCCCCCAGGGCGAAGGTGGAGTCGAGCAGGAACCTGCGCCGCTCGACGTCGGCCCTCCACAGTGCTGTCACGCTTGCCACACCCTCCTCCCACGAATGGGGGAACTCCTGTCCCAGATCGGCGGGGACCGTTCCGCGCGGCATGCCGATGTCCTCCCTGGACACCTGCCGCCCCAACCGCAGCGAGAAGATCTCGGCCAGCAGGCCGGGAACCGGTTCGCGCGGACGGCGGCCGCCGATCCAGCGCAGCACGGAACCGTGGTCGTACCGCATCCCCAGCAGCCCCCGGGCCGAGCCGAGACCGTTGAGCCGGCGGGCCAGGCCCTTGCGGGACAGTCCGGCTTCGGTGAGGTGCTGCTGGAGCAGGCGGTTGGGGTCACGTCGCATCGCTCTCCAACCGGGACAGGCAATAGCCGAGTTGGTTACGGAGAGCTTTCTTTATAGCACTAACCGTGAGGACCTAAAGGGATTCCCAAATGTTTGACGGCACTGGCAAGGAGACCGACAAGGAAAGACGAAGGGCCGCGTACCGCGCCTGTCACGCGGTGCGCGGCCCTTCCGGGTCCGTGCCTACGTCCCGTGCCTGCAGGAGGACGACTACTTGCGGGCGACGCCGTCCTCCCGGGCCTGCCGGGCGACGGCGGCGATCACCGCGGGGGCGACCCGGGCGTCGAACGGCGAGGGGATGACGTAGCTCTCGGCGACGTCGTCTCCGACCACGGCCGCCAGCGCGTCCGCGGCCGCCACCTTCATGTTCTCCGTGATCGTCGTGGCGCGGACGTCGAGCGCGCCGCGGAAGACCCCGGGGAAGGCCAGCACGTTGTTGATCTGGTTGGGGTAGTCGGACCGACCGGTGGCGACCACCCGGGCGTGCCGGCCCGCCACCGCGGGGTCCACCTCCGGGTTGGGGTTGGACAGCGCGAACACGATCGAGTCCGGCGCCATCGCCGCGATGGCCTGCTCCGAGACCGTCGACCCGGACAGGCCGACGAACACGTCGGCGCCGGCGAGCGCCTGCTCGGTCGACCCGGACAGGCCGGCCGTGTTGGTGTCGCGGGCCAGCGCCCGCTTGACCGGGTTCAGGTCCTCGCGGCCGGCGTGGATGACGCCCTTGGAGTCGGAGACCGCGATGTCGCCGATCCCGGCGTTCAGCAGGATCCGCGAGACCGCGACGCCGGAGGCGCCGGCGCCGGCCACCACCGCGCGCAGGTCGCCGAGGGACCGCCCGGTGAGGCGGGCCGCGTTGCGCAGCGCGGCGAGGACCACGATCGCGGTGCCGTGCTGGTCGTCGTGGAAGACGGGGATGTCGAGCAGCGCCCGCAGGCGCTCCTCCACCTCGAAGCAGCGGGGGGCGCTGATGTCCTCCAGGTTGATGCCGCCGAACGACGGCGCGAGCCTGACCACGGTCTCGACGATCGCGTCCACGTCGGTGCAGTCGATGCAGATCGGCACGGCGTCGACGTCGGCGAACTGCTTGAACAGCAGGGCCTTGCCCTCCATCACGGGCATGGCCGCGGCCGGCCCGATGTCGCCGAGCCCCAGGACGGCGGTGCCGTCGGAGACCACGGCCACGACGTTGGAGACCCAGGTGTAGTCGTTGACCAGGTCAGGGTTGTCGGCGATGGCGGTGCAGACGCGGGCGACCCCCGGCGTGTACGCGAGCGACAGGTCGTCGGCGTCGCGGACCGGGACGGTGGAGCGGACCTCCAGCTTGCCGCCGCGGTGCAGCGCGAAAGCGGGATCCAGGTCGAGAGATTCCAAGGAAACAGGTGTAACGGTCACAGCGACCCCAGTGTCGAAAGGACGAGTTCCTTCGGTAGACGCCGTCAAGAGAACGAGAGCCCTGGCTTCGGTAGCCGCCGGAGGCCGTCGTCGTTGACGGTCGTCTCTTGAGGGGGGTACGGGGGTCACCCGTTCCCTGATTGTGCCACACGAAGTGACAACCGCCCCTGCCCGATCGGGTCACACATCGTTGCACCTTCAGGTGTTCCCCCAGGCCATCGGGCGTGTAATACTCGGCATTGCCAGTGATCTCTTACGTACTTGGGCGCCCCAGTGGACTTGACGTCTTACGCCGAGCTGGCCGTTCAGCTGGTCAACATGGGCGACGAACTCAAAAACCCCTTCTCCCTGCGAGCCCTGCTTGAGGAGACGGGCCGTACGGAGGCGGCCGCCCGCCTCACCCGCCGTGACATCGACGCGCTGTGCGAGCTGCGCGACGAGCTCGCGGAGGTCTTCGCGTCCGCCGCCGCGGGCGACGACGTGGATGTGGTCGAGCGGCTCAACGGGCTGCTGGTCCGCCATCCCGTGCATCCGCAGATCTCCGGGCACGACGGCCAGCCCTGGCACCTGCACCTGACCGAGGGCGGCCGGGTCGCCGACGCCCTCGCGGTCGGGTCGGTCATGGGTCTGGCCAGCGTCGTGACCCGGCTCGGCGTGGACCGGCTCGGCATCTGCCAGGCGACGCCGTGCCGCAACGCCTACCTCGACACCTCCTCCAACCGGTCGCGCCGCTACTGCTCCGAGCGGTGCGCCAGCCGGGCCAACGTGGCCGCCTACCGGGCGCGCAAGCGGGGCGCCTGACCCGGGCCGTCCGGAAGGGCGGTCAGGCGGCCGGCGCGGGGAACCGCAGCGCGGGCCGGGGCCAGTAACGCAGCACGACCCTGCCGACGACGTCCTCCTCCGGCAGGGCGCCGAAGTCCCAGCTGTCGCGGCGCCCGGGGGCCGACTGGTTGTCGCTTTCCAGCCACCAGCCGTCGCCGGTGAGCCGGAAGGCCCGCTTGACGATCAGCCCGTGCGGCCGCCTCGCGACCACCACGTCGCCCGGGCGGACGGGAGCGCCGAGCCGTACCAGCAGCCAGTCTCCCGGCCGCAACGCGGGCAGCATCGAGTCGCCGGAGACACACACGGCGGTGAGCACATCCCCCTCCGCACAGTGATTTCGAGACGAGTAAGGTCGGTCCTGGAACAGTGCTGTCACCAGCATTCCTAAGGAAGGATTCCGATGCTCGCACGACTGCTGCGACCCCGGCACGAGGCGTCCGCCCACTGCGACCTGCCGTGCGGGGTCTACGACCCGGCACAGGCCCGCATCGAGGCCGAGTCGGTGAAGGCGATCATTAAGAAGTACGCCGACAACGACGACCCGGTCTTCAGGACCCGGGCGCTGCTCATCAAGGAACAGCGGGCCGAGCTGGTCAAGCATCACCTGTGGGTGCTGTGGACCGACTACTTCAAGCCCCCGCACCTGGAGCAGTACCCCCAGCTTCACCAGCTCTTCTGGGACGCCACGAAGCTCGCCGGCGCCGCCGGTGCCAAGGGCACCGTCGACCCCGCCCTGGCCGACGACCTCCTCGCGAAGATCGACGAGATCGCCAAGATCTTCTGGGAGACCAAGGCCGCCTGAGCCTGGGGAACTCGGGCCCCGCACGGCCTCCACGGCCGCGCGGGGCCAGATCATCCCAAGGCCCATACAAACTCCATATTCGGTTGTACGGAATTTACGTGCAGTTACCTCCAAGGAACGCCACAATCAGCGCGTCCAGCCGGGGCAGCACCGCGCGAGTGGCGGTAGGTTGCAGTCAGCGGCACTCAGCCGGCTGAAGGGGCGAGGAGGAACGTGACCGAGGAAACCGAGACGCCTGCGGTGGATCTGACCGGGATTCGCGATGCTGTGAGTGTCCGGCTGCCCGCCGTGAGCGCCTACCTGTCCGTGCTGCGCACGGCAACCGCCGGGCTCGCCGCACGGCTCGACTTCACCCTCGACCAGATCGAGGACCTGCGCATCGCCGTCGACGAGGCGTGCGCCATGTTGCTGCGGCACGCCGTGCCCGGGACGGACCTCCTCGCGGAGTTCGAACTCACGGGCCAGGAGATGACGGTTCGCGTCGAGGTCAACACGCTCGGAGTCAGCTCGCCCAACCGGGAGGACTTCGCCTGGATGGTGCTGACCGCGCTGGCCGACGACGTGGACGCCATCTCCGACCACGCCGACCATCTGGCGATCGTGCTGCGTAAGCGCCGGAGCACGGCGAGGCCGTCGTGATGACGGAAAGGACGAGTGCGATGACCTCCGGCGACTCGGCGGTGCCGGACCGCGTACGCGCGCGCACACTCTTCGCCGAGCTGTCGGAGCTCCCGCCGGACGACCCGAGGCGCCAGCGCATCCGCGACGAGCTGGTGGAGCTCCACCTGCCACTGGTGGAATACCTGGCCCGCCGCTTCCGCAACCGGGGCGAGTGGCTCGACGACCTCACGCAGGTCGCCACGATCGGTCTGATCAAGTCGATCGACCGTTTCGACCTCGCCCGCGGCGTGGAGTTCTCCACGTACGCCACCCCGACCATCGTCGGCGAGATCAAGCGGCACTTCCGCGACAAGGGCTGGGCGGTCCGCGTGCCGCGCCGCCTGCAGGAGCTGAAGCTCTCGCTCACCAAGGCGATAAGCGAGCTGTCGCAGCGGGAGAGCCGGGCGCCCACGGTCGCCGAACTCGCCGCCCACCTGGGCATGAGCGAGGAGGAGGTCCTGGAGGGCCTGGAGTCGGCGAACGCCTACTCCACCGTGTCGCTCGACGCTCCGGACTCCGGCGACGACGACGCTCCCGCCGTGTCCGACTCGCTCGGCATCGTCGACGAGTCGCTGGAGGGCGTGGAATACCGCGAGTCGCTCAAGCCGCTGCTGGAGCGCCTGCCGCCGCGCGAGAAGCGGATCCTGCTGCTGCGTTTCTTCGGCAACATGACGCAGTCGCAGATCGCGACCGAGCTGGGGATCTCGCAGATGCACGTGTCCCGGCTGCTCGCCCGGACCCTGGCCCAGCTCCGCGAGGGCCTCACCGCCGAGGACTGATCGTCCGGCCCGGGCGGCCCGGGACGATCGGAGAAGGACGACCGCGACGCCGCGTTCCCCCCGGCGGCGCCCGGTCAGTAGCCGGCGTCCGGTGTCCTGGTGTCTGCTCAGCGCGCGCCGTCCTCGCCCATGAGGGCGTGGGTGGAGGCCGGCGCGAGCAGCGCGACCAGGGCGACCGCCGCCGCGGCGATGAGCGGGACGCCGAACGCGTACTGCGCCGACTGGATGAGGCTGATCGCGACCGGAAGCGCGAATATCTGCGTCACCACGGCCGGGCCCCGGCTCCAGCGCAGCACCTGCCACACGCCCCAGCCCACCCAGAGCAGCAGGGCGCCGCCGAGCAGGCCGAATCCGGCCACCGCGATGCTGGTGACCAAGTCGGTGGGTTTGCCGATCACGGTCTCGACGCCGACGTAACCGCCCAGGGCGAGGGCGAGCAGGCCCTCCGCGGCCAGGACGGCGGCGGCCACGGTCAGTGTGCCGGGGCGGCCGACGGAACTGCTGATCACACCGCCCAACCCTACCCGCAGATACGTGCGCCTCTTCGGGTGCCTCGACCGACAAGATTTGCCCGTACGGCGCGGTGTCCAGAGTGGTGCATCGCAAGGCGGAGGAGGAGCTCGTAGCGGAGCTACGAGCGACGACGACAACGCAGCGAGGTGCCGCTCTGGGCGACGCGACGGGGCAAAGATTGGAGGGAGAGGCACGAGGAGGCGTCAACCGGCACGAGCGGTAAACCGTTCGTTAACCTTCAGGCATGCGGGCACTCCTCCTCGTCAATCCCAAGGCGACCTCGACGCACCGGCGTACCCGGGACGTGCTGATCCGGGCACTCGGCGCCGCCGTCGACCTGTCGGTCGAGGAGACGGCCTACCGCGGCCACGCGACCGCGCTCGCGGCGACCGCGCACGCCAAGGGCTTCGACGCGGTGGCGGTCCTCGGCGGCGACGGCACGATCAACGAGACCGTCAACGGACTCCTGGACGCCCGGCCCGGCGGCGGCGCGAGCGAGCGGCCCGCGCTCATCGTGATTCCCGGGGGCAGCGCCAACGTCTTCGCCCGCGCCCTCGGGCTGCCCAACAACCCGGTCGAGGCGACCGGCGCCGTCCTGGAGGCGCTACGCGAAGGACGCCGCCGGACCATCGGTTTGGGACAGGCGATTTGGCATGACGAGGTTTCAGGCCCGGACCCGGGGGCAGATGCGCCACCTGACCAGCAAAGGTCCAGATATTTCACATTTTGCGCTGGGCTGGGATACGACGCCGAGGTCGTCCGAGCCGTGGAGGGCCTGCGGAGCGCGGGGCATCGAGCGCTGCCCGCTCTCTACGTGAGCACGACGGTCCGCCACTTCTTCGTGACGGACCGCCGGCGGCCGGCGATCCGGCTGACGCGTCCCGGCCGGCCGACAGAGGATGGGATCTTCATGGCGATCGTGTCGAACACGTCGCCGTGGACGTACGCCGGCACACGTCCGATCAACCCGACGCCGTGGGCCGGTTTCGAGACGGGGCTCGACATGCTCGGGCTCCGGAGGATGAGCCTGCCGACCGTGCTCGCGCTCGCGCGGCAGATCATCGGCGAACACCGGGGATTGCCGCGCGGTAAACACCTCGTTCAGATCCATGACGAGGCCGAGTTCACCCTCCACGCCTCCCGCCCGGTCGCCTTCCAGCTCGACGGCGACTACCTGGGAGAACACGAGTGGGTGATCTTCCGCGCTATCCCGGACGCGTTACAAGTCCTCGTCTAGCCTGTTACATGTAGTCATAGTGTGACGCATCCGACAGCCACGACGGGCAAAACCTTGTCCCAAACCTCTTGTGTGGTGTTGGTACGGCTGAAAAGCTGAACTACGACGTCGGAACGTAGGACCTTTACGGAGACCACCGCCTCCGTAAGGAGCCCCGGCGATCATGCGGACGAGCCCGGCCCCCACCCTGGATCCGGGTGACCGTTCGCAGCAGCTAGTGAAAGAGTTCACAAAGTTGACGGCCAGAGGAGCCACGGAGGCTCCACTTTACGAAGGAGTGGAACGCATGGACTGGCGCCACCGCGCTGCCTGCCGTGACGTGGACCCCGAACTGTTCTTCCCGATCGGGAACACTGGTCCGGCGCTCATGCAGATCGAAGAGGCCAAGCAGGTATGCCGGCGATGCACGGTCGCCGAGTCCTGTCTCAAGTGGGCCCTCGAGTCGGGTCAGGACGCCGGAGTCTGGGGCGGGCTCAGCGAGGATGAGCGTCGCGCCCTCAAGCGCCGTACGGCTCGCGCCCGCGCCCGCGCCGCCGTCTGACTCCCCCGCCGCACGCGAACGCCTTCGGTGGATGCCTGGAATGGCATTCACCGAATCGCGGGGCATCGCAGCCCGGCCGGGACGGCCGCGTAGCCTCCCGCCCATAGGGCCCTCTGTCCACCAACGCATCGCGTCCACTATGGCATCCCCCACACCGGTCTCGCACAGCGGGACCCCCTGTGGGGCTCCGCGCGGCTCCGAGGCCCCGCGGGAGATCAGCCCGACTGCACCGGGATGCTGAGACTGACCTCGGTGCCCCCGCCCTCTCTCCTGGCCACACCCAGGCGGCCCGACAGCTCGCCCACGACCAGCGTGCGGACGATCTGGAGCCCGAGGCTCCCGGTCGCGTCCAGGTCGAAGTCCTCGGGCAGTCCTCTGCCGTCGTCGGCCACCGTGAACTCCAGCCGGTCGGCGTCCCGGGAGACGACGACCTGGACGTTCCCGGAAGAGTGGGCGAACCCGTGCTCGACCGCGTTCTGCAGCAACTCGGTGAGCACCATGGCGATGGGGGTCGCGACCGCGGCGGGCAGCACGCCGAAGCTGCCGACCCGCTTGATCCCCACCTGCGCGAGCGCCACCTCCGCCGTCATCGCGATGACCCGGTCGGCGATGTCGTCGAACTCGACCATCTCCTCCGGCATCTGGGCGAGGATCTCGTGGACGATCGCGATCGAGCCGACCCGCCGTACGGCCTCGTTCAGCGCCTCCTGACCCTCCGGGTTGTTCAGCCGGCGCGCCTGGAGCCGCAGCAGCGCGGCCACGGTCTGCAGGTTGTTCTTGACCCGGTGATGGATCTCGCGGATCGTCGCGTCCTTGGTGAGCAGTTCCCGCTCGCGCCGCCGCAGCTCGGTCACGTCGCGGATCAGCACCAGCGCGCCGATGCGGCCGCCACCCACGATCAGCGGGATCGCCCGTAGCTGCACGACCGTGCCGCCGTTCTCCACCTCGGTCTCCCGGGGAGCCCGCCCGCTGGCGACGAGCATCAGGTCCTCGTTGATCGGCTCGTCGGAATAGCACAGGTCGGCGGTCGTCTTCCCCAGGTCCGCCCCCACGAGGTCGGCGTGCAGGCCGAGCCTGCGGTAGGCCGACAGCGCGTTGGGCGAGGCGTAGGTGACCCGGCCGGCCTTGTCCAGGCGGAGCAGGCCGTCGCCCACCCGGGGCGACCTGACCAGGATCGGCTCCTCCTCCGCGAAGGGGAACCTGCCCTCGGCGACCATCTGCGCCAGATCGGACGCGCTCTGGAGGTAGGTCAGCTCGAGACGGGACGGAGTTCGCGCCGACGACAGGTTGGTCGAGCGCTGGATGACCCCGATGATCGGGCCGTCCTTGCCGCGCCGCACCGGGATCGTCTCCTCGCGCACCGGAACACCGCTGGACCAGTCGGGGTCGCCCTCCCGGCAGATTCGGTGCTCGGCCCAGGCCACGTCGATCAGCGGCCGCTCGCCGATGGCGATGGACATGCCCACGACGTCGTCGTGGTAGACGGTGGGACCGGTCGTGGGCCGCATCTGGGCCACCGCCACCCACCTCGTGCCGCCCTGGTCGGGAACCCACAGGATGAGGTCGGCGAACGACAGGTCGGCGAGCAGTTGCCAGTCCGAGACCAGCGAGTGGATCCAGTCGACGCCGGCGGAGTCGAGTGCGGTGTGGCGCGACACCAGGTCGCTGAGAGTCGGCACGAGTGCATGATGCGCCGCCGTCCGGGCCGAAAGCGAATCGACCATCGTCACCTGGCAAGATGCACCTCATGACAGGGCCGTTGGACAGACTGCGCGCGGCCGCCGCCGAGCGGGAGGCGGCGGGCCTGCGCCGCACCCTCCGCCCGCGCACGCCCGACCACGATGGCCTGCTCGACCTGGCCTCCAACGACTATCTGGGGCTCTCGCGGGACGAGCGGCTCGTCGAGGCGGCCGTACGGGCCACCCGCGAGTGGGGGGCGGGCTCGACGGGCTCACGTCTGGTCACCGGCTCCACCCGGCTCCACGCCGAGCTGGAGGACCGGCTGGCCGCGTTCACCGGGGCGGCCCGGGCCCTGGTGTTCTCCTCGGGCTACCTCGCCAACCTCGCCGCGGTCGCCGCCCTCGGGCGGGGCGGCCTGATCGTCTCGGACGCCGGCAACCACGCCTCGATCGTGGACGCCTGCCGGCTGTCGCGGTCGCGGGTCGTGGTCACGCCGCACGGGGACGCGGAGGCGGTGGACAAGGCCCTGGCCGAGCGTGCCGAGGAGCACGCCCTCGTCGTCACCGACGCGGTCTTCTCCGTCGACGGCGACCTCGCGCCGCTTCGCGCCCTGCACGAGGCGGCCGTACGGCACGGCGCGCTGCTGGTGGTGGACGAGGCCCACGCGCTCGGCGTGGTGGGCGACCACGGCAGGGGCGCGGTGCACGCGGCGGGCCTCGCCGGGTGTGGGGACATTGTGAGAACCGTCACGTTGTCGAAGTCCCTGGGCTCCCAGGGCGGCGCCGTCCTCGGCGCACCCGAGGTGATCGGCACGCTCGTGGACACCGGCCGGTCGTTCATCTTCGACACCGGCCTCGCACCGGCCTGCGCCGGTGCCGCCATGGCCGCCCTCGATATCCTGGAAAGCAGCGCTGACCTGCCCGGACGTGCCCGGCGGCGGGCCCGGGAGCTGGCCGCGCTGGCCCGCGAGCTCGGCCTGGAGACGACTGAGCCGGCGGCCGCCGTGGTGCCGGTCGTGCTCGGCTCGCCCAGGCTCGCCCTGTCAGCGGGAACCCTGTGTGCGGAACTCGGGGTCCGCGTGGGATGCTTCCGCCCACCATCGGTGCCTCGGGGCCGGTCCTGTCTGCGGTTGACCGCGAGGGCCGATCTGAGGTCCGATGATCTCGCGGTGGTCCGGGGTGCGCTCACCGCTGTGGCCGAGTTGACGATGTTGCCTGAGTTGGGCGATGTGGCCGAGTTGAGGGTGGACAGGTGACGGAGCACAGCGAGGACTCTCCCCGGGTTCCTAAGTACTACGACGTGAAGCGCAGCCTTCTGGAGCTCACCAAGAGCCTGCCCGCGGGCAGCGCGCTCCCGCCCGAGCGCACCCTGGCGGTGCGCTTCGAGACCTCCCGGACGACGGTCCGGCAGGCGCTGTCGGAGCTCGTGGTCGAGGGGAGGCTGCTGCGCATCCAGGGCAAGGGCACGTTCGTCGCCCAGCCCAAGGTCGCCCAGGTCCTCCAGCTCACCTCCTACACGGGTGACCTGCGCACGGTCGGCCTGGAGCCGGACACCAAGATCCTCGACATCAGCTACATCACCGCCGACGAGGCGCTGGGACGGCGGCTGGCCATCAACCCCGGCGGGCGGGTCCTGCGGATCCACCGCCTGCGCCTGGCCAACGGCGAGCCGATGTCCCTCGACACCACGCACCTGTCCGCCCGCAGGTTCCCCCGCCTGCGGCGCGAGCTGGAGGTGCACTCCTCGCTGTACGAGACCCTGCACAACGCCTACAACGTACGGCTGACCGACGCCGAGGAGGTCATCGAGACCGTGCTCGCCACGCCGTACGACGCGCAGGTGCTGGGAGTGGACGTCGGCCTGCCCATGCTGCTGCTGACCCGGCACGCCTTCGACGCCGACGGCAACCCCGTCGAGTACGCCCAGTCGCTCTACCGCGGCGACCGCTACAAGTTCGTCACCCGCCTCCGCCGCCCCTGAGCGGAAAGGCCCTACCCTCCCGGGCATGAGCATTCTCGTTGTGACCGGGACGGACACCGGGGTCGGCAAGACGGTGGTGACGGCCGCGCTCGCCGTGCTGGCCAGGGAGCGGGGCGCGACGGTCGCGGTGGTGAAGCCGGCGCAGACCGGGGTGGCGGCCGGGGAGCCCGGGGACCTCGACGAGGTGATCCGTCTGTCGGGGGTGACGACGACCTTCGAGATGACGCGCTATCCCGACCCGCTCTCCCCCGCCGCCGCGGCCCGGATCTCGGGCCTGCCGCCGCTGTCGCTCGCGTCCGCGACGGCCCGGATCGAGGAGCTGGCCGAGTCGCACCGGCTGGTGCTCGTCGAGGGCGCCGGGGGTCTGCTGGTCCGCTACGACGAGGAGGGCGGCACGCTCGCGGACCTGGCGCGGCGGCTGCACGCCCCTGTCCTCGTGGTGGCGCGCGCCGCGCTGGGCACGCTCAACCACACGGCGCTGACGCTCGAAGCCATGGCGGGCCGGGGCCTCGACCTGGCGGGCGTGGTGATCGGCTCCTGGCCGGCCGATCCGGGGCTCGCCGAGCGGTCGAACGTCGCCGACCTGGAGATGCTCGCCGCCCGGCCGTTGTCGGGCGCGCTGCCGGAGGGCGCGGGCGCGCTCGGCCGGGAGGCGTTCGCCCGCGCCGCCCGCGCCGGACTGAGTCCCGCGCTCGGCGGCATGTTCGACCCGGCCAGATTCCGCTCGACCCTTAAGCTGCCCCTGTGACAGGAGTGCCGCCGAGGACCGACGGGAGTGCCGCGTGAAGACCGACATCCTGGAGATCGCCCGCGTTCAGGTTCTGGACGAGGGCAGGGGCCTCGACGCGGCCCAGGCGCTCGAGTGCCTGACGCTGCCGGACGAGCGCCTGCCCGACCTGCTCGCCCTGGCGCACGAGGTGCGGATGAAGTGGTGCGGTCCCGAGGTCGAGGTGGAGGGGATCGTCTCACTCAAGACCGGCGGCTGCCCGGAGGACTGCCACTTCTGCTCGCAGTCCGGCCAGTTCTCCTCCCCGGTGCGCGCGGCCTGGCTCGACATCCCCTCACTCGTCCGGGCGGCCGTGGAGACGGCCGCGACCGGAGCGACGGAGTTCTGCATCGTCGCGGCCGTACGCGGACCCGACCGGCGGCTGATGGACCAGGTCCGCGAGGGCGTGAAGGCGATCCGCGAGGCGGTCGACATCAACGTGGCCTGCTCGCTCGGCATGCTCACCCAGGCGCAGGTGGACGAACTGGCCGAGATGGGGGTCCACCGCTACAACCACAACCTGGAGACCGCCCGGTCGCACTTCTCCCGTGTGGTCACCACCCACGCCTGGGAGGAGCGCTGGGACACCTGCCTCATGGTCCGGGAGGCGGGCATGGAGCTGTGCTGCGGCGGCATCGTCGGCATGGGAGAGACGCTGGAGCAGCGGGCCGAGTTCGCCGCCCAGCTGGGTGAGCTGGAGCCGGACGAGGTGCCGCTCAACTTCCTCAACCCCCGCCCGGGCACGCCGTTCGCCGACCAGCCGCTCGTCGAGGGCGCCGAGGCGCTGAAGACGATCGCCACGTTCCGCCTCGCCCTGCCGCGCACGATCCTGCGGTACGCCGGGGGCCGCGAGCTGACCCTGGGCGACCTCGGCACGAGGGACGGCATGCTCGGCGGCGTCAACGCGATCATCGTCGGCAACTACCTGACCACGCTGGGCCGCGCGCCCGAGCGCGACCTGGAGCTGCTCGCCGACCTCAAGATGCCCATCAAGGCGCTTTCCCAGACTCTCTGAGAAGGCGTTCTCGAACCTTGGTCGGCCATCGCCGTACGCACGCTGCCCGGGTGGGGTGGCGGCGGCGACCCGGTCCGGCAGGGCGATCCCGGCGGTGCTCTCATGCGCCGAGGCGGCCAGCGCCACCACGGCGATGACCAGGCCCAGCACGTCCGCGGCCAGGCCGCGCTTACGCCCGCGCACTTTCTTGCCCGCGTCCCCGACCCGTGGTGACCGACGGCACCCCGGCCGCCGCGTGCACGCTTTGGGTGTCGAGCACCACCAGGCCCGGGTCGGCTGATCGTCCCCGTTTCTCCCGTGCCTGCCAGCGCGGCAGGTCGTGGATCGTCTGGTCGGTGCCGTCATCGCGCCATTCGGCGAAGTAGTAGTACACCGCGCTGCGGGGCGGCAGGTCGTGGGCCGCCGTTTCAGCCAGGGTGTCCGCTCTTCGCCCTCGGCCAGCCACGGCCCGAGGTCGGTGGTGACGACCACGCCTGGGTGAACGCATAGCCGCGGATGCCGTCTTCGGCCCATCGACGGTCCAGCTCGACAGCGAACAGGACGTTGGCTGTCTTGGACTGGCCGTAGGCGAGCATGCCGTCGTAGCCGGTGGTGAAGTGCGGGTCGTCCCAGCGGATGTCGGACAGGCGATGGCCGCCGGACGTCACGTTGACCACACGGGCGCCGTGGGCGGCGCAGGGCGGGCAGCAAGCCCAGAGTCAGCTGGAAGTGGCCGAGATGGTTGGTCGCGAACTGCCATTCGTAGCCGCGCGCGTCTCGAACCAGTTCGCCGCCCATGATGCCGGCGTTGTTGATGAGGACGTGGAGCGGGCGGCCGGAGTCGAGATACCGGGCGGCGAAGGCGTCGATCGATGCCGGGTCGAGGAGGTCGAGCCGGCCGGTCTCGACGTGCTCGATCCCGGCCAGCGCGGCCGTGGCGCGGTCCGGGTTGCGTGCGGCCACGGTGACCGACGCGCCGGCCTTGTTGAGCGCACGGGTGGTCTCCAGACCGATCCCGCGGTGGCCGCCGGTGACGACGACGCTCGTGCCGGTCAGGTCGATGCCCCGGAGCACGTCGTCGGCCGTCGACGCCGCGGTGAAGCCGGATCCGATGGGACGTTGCCGCTGTGCGATGTCCTGAGTCATGGTCATCACCCTGCCCCCACCCGTCCGTACTCTGAATAGTTGCCAGTCCGTGTTTCTTGCGCGAGAGTACGAAAATGGTCGTTGATCAATTGTCTGAGGTCTTCGACCTCGTCGAGATCCGCGGACTGCTGTCCGGTGGGTTCGCGGTGCGGGGCCCGTGGGTGTCGCGCGCCGTCGTCCACGACCCGCTGAAGCTCATCGCGGTGGTGTGCGGCCGGGCCCGCCTGACCGCCGACGGCATCGGCGGCCCGATCGGGCTCGAGCCGGGCGACGTCGCGATCCTGAACAACCGGTCGTGGCTGGAGCTCCGGGGCGGCACCGGCGACGGTCCGCCCCGCGAGGTCATGCCCGAGGAGAACGATCCCTCCATTCACATCACCGGTGCCGACCTCGGGACCGACGACGTCGTCATCGGCGGCCGCGTCGACCTCAACCCGGCCGGTCGGGCGCTGCTGCTACAGGCGCTTCCGCCGGTGGCGCATGTCCGGGCGTCCGCCGCCACGGCGACCAACCTGCGCGGCTGTCTCGACCGGCTGTTCCACGAGGCGGCCGGCAACCGCATCGGCTCGGCGTTCGCGCTCCGGCAGTACGGCCAGCTCCTGCTGCTGGAGGTGCTGCGGGCCTATGTCGAGCAGGCCCAGCTCCCCTCGGGATGGCTGCGGGCGCTGACCGACGAACGTCTGCGTCCGGCGCTCACCCTGATGCACACGGAGCCGGGACGACCCTGGCGGCTGGACGAGCTGGCGCATGCCGCCGCGATGTCGCGGACGTCGTTCGCCGAACGCTTCCGTACCGTGGCCGGCATGCCGCCGCTGACCTACCTCAACCGCTGGCGGATGCTGCTGGCGCAGCGTGCTCTCCGTGACGGCGACGTCCGCATCGGGTCGCTCGCCTCCGATCTGGGATTCTCCTCGGAAAGCGCGTTCAGCACCGCGTTCAAACGCGCCGTGGGCGAGTCACCGCTGCGCTACCGCCACCGCGTGCGCAACCAGCTGTCCGCCCGCACCGGGTCTTGACCCATGTGACGCCCCTGACCGGGCATGAGCGGTACCGGCCAGCGGACGTCTTGGAGATGGCCGTGCGCCGTCCACCAGTCCGGCGTCACTTCCGCGAACCCTCCGCTAATCTGTATACAGATATGGATACTTTCTGGAGGTAGCCAGTGACGCATCTTGTCGGTGCCGCTGAACTGCTGGGATTCGCTACCGCCGCCGCCGAGGCCCACGGGGTTCCCGCCGCGCACGCCCGCCTGCTCGCCGACACCTTGGTGACCGCCGAGCTGTGGGGACATCCCTCTCACGGCATGCTGCGACTGCCGTGGTACCTGGACCGCATAGAGAGCGGAGCCACGGTGGCCGCTGCCGATCCGGGCATCGTCACCGACCACGGTGCCGTGCTGGTCCTCGACGGCAAGAACGGGCTCGGGCAGGTGGTCGCCGATCGAGCTGTCGGGCTGGGCGTCGAGCGTGCTCGACGCCATGGGATCGCCGCGGTCGCAGCGCGGAACTCAGGGCATTTCGGAACCGCCGCCTACTTCACCCGCAGGGCCGCCCAGGAAGGGTGCGTGGCGCTGCTGGCGACCAACGCCAGTCCCGCCATGGCACCCTGGGGAGGACGGGAGAAGCGGATAGGCACCAACCCCTGGTCGATCGCCGCTCCCGGCGGCCGGTACGGCACCGTCGTGATGGACATCGCCAACACGGCGGTGGCGCGCGGCAAGATCTATCACGCCAGGGAACGCGGAGAGCCCATCCCCGAAGGCTGGGCGGCCGATCCCGACGGGGTGCCGACGACCGACCCGAGCCGGGCGATCGAGGGCTTGATCCTCCCCATGGCGGGACACAAGGGATACGCCATCTCCTTCATGTTCGACGTCCTGACGGGGGTGCTGACCGGCAGCGCCTTCGGCACCTCGGTGGTGGGCCCCTACGCCCGGCACGGTCGCAGCGGCTGTGGCCACCTGCTGATCTGCATCGACATCCGTTCGATGGCCGACCCAGGCGACTTCGAACGCCGCATGGAGGCGTTGATCCAGGAGACCAAGGCCACCCCTGCGGCTCCCGGCGTCATGGAGATCTTCGTACCGGGTGAGCCGGAAATCCGGACCGCTGAACGCCTGAGAAGCGAGGGCATCACGGTGGCCGAGGAAACCTGGCAGGCGCTGGACCGCCTCGCCCGGCGCGCCGGAGTGTCACTGCCCGTGCCCCTCTCTCCCGCCATTCCCACGACCTGAACGGAGCCGACCGCCGTGTGTTCCCAGCCCGGAACGCCCCATCTGCTCATCCACCCCGACGAGGTCGAACGCTTCGACCGCGGTGGCGGCGTGGCGACCATTCCCTACGTCGGCAAGTGGAACTCCGGCCAAGCCGGGTTCACCACCGGTCAAACAGTCTTCCAGCCCGGCACTGGGCTTCCCTTGCACAGCCATAACGTCGAGGAGTCGGTGCTGATCCTGGAGGGTGCGGCCACCGCGGAGATCGACGGCAGCACGTACGACCTGGATCCGGGCGACGCCACCTGGGTCCCTGCGGGCGTCCCGCACCGCTTCCTCAACCGCGGCGCGGGGATCATGCGGATCTACTGGGTCTACGGCGGCAGGGATGTGACGCGGACCATCACCGCCACCGGCGAGACCTTCGAGCACCTCTCGGAGCGCGACAGGGGAGGGGCTCTCACCGCATGAACGGCATCCGAAGCCGGGAGATCCGCATCGTCAACCCCGCCACCGGCATGCTGGTGACGACGTACGAAGGCTGGGGGCCGGACCGTGTCGAGGAAGCGACGGAGCGCGCCGCCGCGGCGGCCCAGACCTGGTCCGGAGTGCCGGTGAGCGAACGCGCCGCGCGCGTCGGACGGCTCGCCCGCACGCTGCGCGAACGCAAGGAGCACCTCGCCCGGCTGATCGTGGAGGAGATGGGCAAGCCCGTCGTCGAGGCGGAGGCAGAGATGGACAAGTCGGCGCTCACGGCCGACTACTACGCACAGGAAGGCCCAGGGATCCTCGCCGACGAGCGTGTGCAGGTCGGGTCCGCGCAAACCTGGGTGGCTTATGAGCCTGTCGGGCTGGTTCTGGCGGTCATGCCATGGAACTTCCCGGTCTGGCAGGCGATGCGCTTTATCATCCCCTCACTGGTGGCGGGGAACGGCGTCCTGCTCAAGCACGCGCCCAACGTGACCGGGTGCGCGCTGGCTCTCCAGGACGTCCTGCTCCAGGCGGGCTTCCCCGAGCATCTCGTCACGGCTCTGGTCATCGCCGAGAGCGACGTTCCCGAGGTCACCGCCTCCTTGATCGCCGACGACCGGATCGCCGCCGTCACCCTGACCGGCAGCAACCAGGCCGGCTCCCAGGTCGGGGCGGCGGCCGGACGGGCCGTCAAGAAGTCCGTGCTGGAACTCGGCGGCTCCGATGCCTTCGTCGTCCTCGACGACGCGGACGTCCAAGCCGCCGCGGAGGCGGCCGTGAAGGCGCGGTTCACCAACTCGGGGCAGAGCTGCGTCTGCGCCAAGCGCTTCATCGTCCACGCCTCCGTGGCCGATGAGTTCACCGCGACCTTCGTCAAGGGTGTCGAAGCGCTGCGGGTCGGAGATCCGCGCGATCCGGGCACGCAGATCGGGCCGCTCGCTCGCGACGACCTGCGGGCGGCGATCCACCGGCAGGTGGAACAGTCCGTCGCCGCCGGGGCCCGCCTGCTCATCGGCGGTGCGCCGGTACCGGGCGACGGCTTCTACTACCGGCCCACCGTGCTGGCGGGCGCCGGCCCGGGCATGGCCGCCTTCGACGAGGAGACCTTCGGGCCGCTGGCGGCCATCGCCGTCGCCCAGGACGCCGACGAGGCCGTCAGGCTGGCGAACGCCACGCCGTACGGGCTGGGGCTCAGCGTCTGGACCATGTCCACGAGGCGCGGGATCGACTTCGCCCGGCGGGTCACCAGCGGCGCGGCCTTCGTCAACGCGGTCGTCGCCTCAGATCCGCGGCTGCCGTTCGGCGGCACCAAGCGCAGCGGGTACGGGCGCGAGCTCGCTTCCGCCGGGATCCGGGAGTTCACCAACACGCGAACCTACTGGGCAAGCGTCGCGTAGTAGAGATTCGGCGTTCGAGGGGCTCGTGCTGCCCGGCACCTCGGGGCAGCACGAGCCCCTCATGCTCTTCTGCTGCTCTCACCCTGGGAAAATCGCTGCTCCACGGCTATACAAATCTGAATCCACTGATGTATACATGCCAACATGTTTCCGTTGTGTTGAGAGGAGATGACCATGTTGGTCATCCTGGGTTTCGCGACGATCGCCACGTTCCTCTACCTGATCATGAGCAAGCGCGTCGTACCCATCGCCGCCCTGATCCTGGTACCGCTGTTCTTCGGCCTGCTGGCCGGCGGAGGAGTGGGTCTCGCCGACGACATCGTGACGTCCCTCAAGGACGTCGCGCCGACCGCCGCGCTGCTGTTCTTCGCGATCATCTTCTTCGGGATCATGATCGACGTGGGCCTCTTCGACCCCCTGATCAAGGCCATCCTGAGACTGGTCCACAACGATCCGGTACGGCTCGTCGTCGGTACCGCCCTGCTGACCTCCATCGTCTCCCTGGACGGCGACGGCTCCACGACCTTCATCATCGTCACCTCCGCCTTCCTGCCGATCTACCTGCGGCTCGGCATGAGCCCCGTCGTGCTCACCTGCGTCACCGCCACGGCCAACGGAACGCTGAACACCGTCCCCTGGGGCGGCTCGACGGCGCGGGCCGCGGCCGCGCTCAAGGTCTCTCCGATCGACATCTTCGTGCCCATGATCCCCGCGATCGTCGCCGGCCTGGCCGGCACTCTGGTCCTCGCCTACCTGCTCGGCCGTGGAGAGCGCCGCCGGCTGGGCCAGGTCGCGCTGCGTGCGGGCGTGCTGAGCAGGGCGGCGGCCTCGGCGGCCGCGGCCGCCGAGGTCCCGAACTCGACCGCCACGGCCACCCTCTCGGGACAGGGCACCACCGCAGCAGAGCCCGCCTCCACGGACGACTCGCCGGTCATCACCGCTGAGGGGCACCTCACCCGGCCCAACGCCCGGCCCAGGCTGCTGTGGATCAACCTCGCTCTCACCCTGTCCGTGATGGTGCTCCTGGTGGAGGGCACTGTCGAACCCCCAGCCATCTTCTTCGTCGCCGTGGCGATCGCGCTCGTGCTGAACTTCCCCCGCGTGGCCGAGCAGTCGCGGCAGTTCCAGGCCCACGCGTCCAGCGTTGTCAGCGTGGTGGGGATGGTCTTCGCCGCTACCGTTCTCACCGGTGTGCTCAGCAGCAGCGGCATGGTGGCGGCGATGGCCGGCTGGCTGGTGGGCGTCATCCCCGCCTCGCTGGGCTCGCACTTCCCCGTCATCACCGGGCTGCTCTCCATCCCGATGACGTTCTTCACGAGCAACGACGCCTTCTACTTCGGCATGCTGCCGGTCCTCAACGAAACGGCCGCGCATTTCGGGATCAGCGCCGTGGACATGGCCCGCGCCTCTCTCGTGGGTCAGCCGTTGCACCAGTCCAGCCCGATCGTGGCCTCCTTCCTGCTGCTCGTGGGGCTCGCCAAGGTCGAGCTCGGCGAGCACCACCGCAGGACGATTTGGCGCGCCGTCATCGTGGGGCTCATCATGCTGGCGGTGGGCGGGCTGACCTTCGCCTTCCCCATCTGAGGAGTGCCCGGCTGCCTCCCGGGCTGTATCCAGGGCAATATGCTGGCTCCTGACGCCGAGCAAGCCTTTGACCGACCCGTAGGAGACAGGACGATCCATGAGCCGAGGCAAGGCCGAAGCCGTCTACATGCAGCTGAAGGAGCAGATCCAGACGCTTGAGCTCACCCCCGGGACGAAGCTGAGCGAGGTACTCATCGCCGAGCAGGTCGGCGCGTCGCGCACGCCGGTGCGGGAAGCGATCCGCCGACTGGCCCGCGAAGGACTGGTACGGTTCCGTCCCGGCGAGGTCGCCCAGGTCGCGCCCATCTCGCTGCGTGGGGTACGGGCCCTGTTCGAGTTCCGGATGATCCTGGAACCCGCAGCGGCGCGCATGGTGACCCTCGACGGCATCCGGCAGCCGGAGCTCCTGAAGCCGTTCCGGGAGATCTCAGCGGAACTGGACGAGATCACCGAGCTGCTCGACACCGCCGGCCGGGAAGAGGTCGCGCCGCGCTTCTACCGGCTGACCGAGCAGTTCGACCAGGCGGTGATCGCTGCCTGTCACAACGAGCCGCTGGCCACGACGATCGCCGACCAGCGCGGGCAGTCCGCCCGCCTGCGCCGGATCGCTCAGTCCGAGCCGACCCGGCTCCGCGCGTCCCTGGCCGAGCATCGACGTATGTGCGAGGCGATTCTCAACGGTGATCCGGACGGCGCCGCACGCGAGCAGAGCAATCACCTGGCCGAGAGCCTTGACACCATCATTCGGGGGCTGACCAGCTCGATCGCGAGCACCAGCGATCTGGACATCGAGATCCTGCCCTCGGCCTAGCGGCGGCCGTGAGCACGTCACGGTGCGATGGAGGGCGCTTGGTTGACGTGACGCGTCGTGACCGGCCGGACGGGCAGGCCCCGCAGCAGGAGGAACAGCTTGGCCGTCTCCTCGATCTCCTCCAGCGCGTCCACGGCCTCGGACAGGGTGGAGCCGGCGGCGACAGGTCCGTGGTTGCCGAGCAGGAGGGCGCGGTGCGCGCGGGCGGCGCTCTCGGCGAGCGGCCCGAGCGCGTCGTCCCCCGGAGCGTGGTAAGGCAGCAGCGGAAGGCGTCCGACCCGCATGACGAAGTAGGCGGTGAGCGGCGGGAGGACGTTGTCCGGGTCGACGTCCGCGAGACACGACACAGCGGCGGAATAGGTGGAATGGGTGTGAACCACCGCAGTCGCTTCGGGCCGCGCGCGGAAGACGGCGAGGTGCAGAAACGCTTCCTTGGACGGTTTCCGGCCCCCAAGATGTGAGCCGTCCAGATCGATGACCGCGAGGTCGTCGGCGCGAACGCTCCCGAGGCTGCTCCCTGTGGGAGTGATGAGGACACGGTCCCCTGCCCGGACGCTGATGTTCCCGGTACGCCCGTGCGTCAACGACCGCTGGAAGAGCGAGTGGGCGGCCGCCACCAGCTCCTCGCGGAGATCCGGCTCGCTCATGCCTTCCCCGCCGTCCCGGTGACGGCGCGGGCCAGCAGCTGGACGTCGCCGAAGTTCCCCGACTTCAGCAGGAGCTGGATCGGCTGCTCGCCCCCGGTCACGATCCAGGGCACCCCGGGCGCCTCCTCGTCCCCGACCATCCCGCCGGTGATCCGGAGGGCGTTGACCACCGCGCCCGACGACTCGCCGCCTGCGACCACGAAGCGTCGCACGCTGCGTTCCCGCAGGCCCCTGGCGACGAGTCCGAGAGCTTCTTCCAGGATCGCCGAAGCCCGCTCCCTGCCCAGCTCCGACTGTGTGCGACGCAGCTCGTCAGGGGGCTGGGAGGAGTGAAAGAGTGGCGCCACGTCCGGCCGGACGTCGTCGTACCAGGCCAGTGCGCGGGCCGCGAGCGCCGACGGATTCGGCTCGGCGGTCGCGTCCAGCCGGAACGCGGGGTGGCCGCGGCCCGTCATGTGCCCGATCTGCTCCAGCGTCCGAGCCGAGCAGCTCCCCGCCAGAACGGCAGCGGGGCCCGCCACTGGCAGGTGGGTGGCCGGGCGCTGGTCCGGCTCGCGTCCGAGCCGACGGGCGTGAGCCGCGCCCAGACCCGCCGCGAGTCCGGCCGCTCCGGTCACCAGGACGTCGTCCGCACAGGCCGCACCGATCGTCAGTACGTCCCGCTCCGTGACGGCGTCCACCAGAATGTAGCTGTTTCCCGCCTCATGGGCACGGGCGAGGGCATCGGCCGTCGCCGCCACCCCCTCCTCGACGTCACGGCGGGGCACCAGACCGACCCGCCGCCGGGTCTGGGCCGCCAGCACCCGGGGAAGGAAGGCGTCGGTCATCGGCGTCAGCGGGTGCTCCCGCATGGACGACTCGGAGAGCAGCACCTGGTCCACGAAAAGGTGACCCATGTACTGGGTGCGCAGGTGTCTCGGGGAGGCGGGTACGAACACCGCTCGCGGAGCGCCGAGCGCGTCGAAGAGCGCGTCGGCGACCGGCCCGATGTTGCCGTCGGGCCGGGAGTCGAACGTCGAACAGTATTTGAAGAAGATCTGCGTTGCACCCCACCGTCGCAGCCGGTCGAGCGCCTCCAGCGACCGCGTCACGGCCTCGGCGGGCGCGATCGTGCGCGTCTTCAGGGCGACAACGACGACATCGCATCCCGCGAGGGCGGCCACGCCGTCGGGTGAGCCGCTGTCGGGTGAACGGAAGAGAATCGCGGTACGCAGGTTGGCGCCACGGAACGCCACCGCGACATCCGTAGCGCCCGTGTAGTCGTCGGCGATGACCCCGATCATGTGTCGGCTCCAGCGAATGTCCGGGCGAGCAGATCCGCCGTGAGGCCAGGACCCGTGAGCACAGGCACCGTGACGGCTCCGCGCACCACCGGTCCGGCGGGGGCGAGCGAGTACTGGCCGAGGACGATCACGTCATGCCCGGTCGTGGCGCCCTCGATCGCCGCCAGGACGCTTCTGGTCAACGCGTCCTCGTCACCGCGGCGGGCGGCCTCGGCGGCACCGTCGGCGACAACCCCGGCGATCGTGACGTCCGGACCGGCTGCCCGCCGCAGGCGTTCCCGGGAGTCGGCCAGCGGCCCGGCCGCCGGGGAGACGAGCAGGACGTTGCGACAGCCTCCGGCGACGACCGCGGCGACGAGGGCGTCGTCCGGTCCCAGCACCGGCACCTCGACCGGCCCGCCGGCGACCTCGTGCGCGACGCCCGCGTAGAGGGAACACGTGAGCACGACCGCGTCGGCGCCCTCCACGACGGCGTGGTCGATCAGCCGCCGCATCCGCCGCGCCAGCCGCGGCGTGACCCCGCCGTCGGCCGCCGCGTCCTCCATTAGGCGGTCGTCGATGAGATTCCACACGCGGACCATCGGCAGCCTCTCCCGCAACGCACGATCGATCGGCGCGATCGCCGCGGGAACGGCGCTGATCAGGGCGATCAGCGGTTCGGGAACGTGACCTCTCACTCTCGGGTCCTTCTGCTCGATCCGGCCGGTATCACTGGTCGGCGAGGAAGCGGGTCACCGCCGTGGCGACGTCCGAGGTGGATGCCGTTCCGCCGAGATCCCGGGCTCTGGTCGCGGGCTCGGCCAGGGCCGTGTCCACCGCTCGTTCGATCGCGTGCGCGGCCTTCCCGAAGGACGGATCGCCGGTGCGGTCGCCCCACCAGGCGAGAAGGAGCGCACTGGAGAGGATCAGACCGGTCGGGTTCGCGATGCCGTGCCCGGCGATATCGGGGGCGGATCCGTGTCCCGCGTTCGCCGCGGCGTGGTCCGTGCCGACGTTCAGGGCTCCGGCCAGGCCCAGCCCGCCGGCCAGTGCGGCCGCCTCGTTGGAGAGGATGTCGCCGAACATGTTGCTGGTGAGGATCACGTCGTACCGCTCGGGCCGCAGGTAGAGATCGGCTGCCATCGCGTCGACGTCCACCTCACGCAGCTCGACACCGGGATGGCGGGCGGCGACCTCCTCCACCGCGTCCATGAAGAGCCCGTCGGTCATCTGCATCACGTGTCGTTTCCCGACGAAGGCGACGCGGCCTGCGCGTTTGGCGGCCTGCTGGAAAGCGACCTCGGCGATGCGCGCCGAAGCACGCCTCGTGATCAGCCGCAGGGACATCGCGGAATCAGCGGTGGGCCGGAACTCACCGTAACCTGCGAAAAGATTGCGATCGGCGTAGAAGCCCTCGGTGTTCTCCCGGACGATCAGCACATCGAGCCCCGCACGGCTCAACGGGACACCAGCCCGGCACCGGGACGGCCGCAGGTTCGCGAACAGATCGAGGCGCTTGCGGATCGTCCCGGGGATGTTCACCCCGCCTTCGGCCACCGGCGGGTAGGCCGACATCCCCGCCGGGCCGAGCACGACACCGTCGGCCTTCAGGCATGCGTCGATCACCGGGTCAGGGAGCGTGGTCCCGTTCCTGCGGAGTGACGCCACTCCGACTTCGTGGACGTCGAACTCCAGGCCGAGACCGAAACGCTTGTCCGCGGCCTCCAGAACTTCCCTCGCCGCCTCGCTGATCTCAGGGCCGATGTCGTCACCCGGAAGCAATGCGATCTTCACTCGGTCTCCTCGCCTCAATGCCACACCATGCCGTCTCGACCAGAAGGACTGGAGCGAGTTCGACATTCAGTACGGTACTCTGCGCTGTATACTGAAGCAAGTGAAGGATGACGAGCAGAAAGGTCCAGCCGAGATGTACGCGGTGTGGGTGGAGGTCCAGGTCCGGCCGGGCAAGCTGCGACAGTTCATGACGGCGATCGAGGAGAACGCCCGCCGCTCGGTCGCCGACGAGCCTGGCTGCTACTTCTTCGACGTCATCGAGCTGGATCGCCAGGAACAACGTTTCGCGTTCTACGAGATCTACCGCGACCGCTCGGCCTTCGCCGAGGAGCACCGGTCCACCCCTCACTACGCGGCCTGGCGCTCCACGGCCGGGGAAGTGATCGTGCCCGGCACTCACGTGAACACCGAGGGAGTCCGCTTGTTCGGAGCGACGGCCGTGACGGGGCACGAGACGATGTAGAGAAACGACCGGCGGCTTCGACCTCACGGCGAGTGGGCCCGCATCGGGTGCCGCCAGGACAAGGAAGGCGAAGCACGGTGACCAAGGTGACGGCGCAGCTGTCGGTGTCCCTGGACGGCTGCCAAAGCCGATCGAGCTGACGCCGACCAGAGTCGTCCACACCCCTGACGTCACGCACGTGCGTTGCGCGGTCAACGGCCACGCCGCACCACGGCCGCCGGCACCTCAGCGATTTTCGGGAAGCACCCCGGCTGCAGGACCGTCTGAGGCTCTCGTCCGCGGCGGCCCTCCGGTGCCGGAGGGCCGCCGCGGCACATTCGCTGGAATCCCAGCCTGCCCGTGCGGAGTAGCCGCGACGGCACCGGGCATCAGCGGGGGTGACCGACGTTCTCCTGTGGCTGGAGGGCATTGGCCGTCCCTCTGTTCCGAAGGGAGTGTTGAAGAAGTGCTGCCCGTCGCGAGCGGGATCCAGACGGATGCGTCGCAAGGCGGAGAAGGAGCTCGTAGCCGGAGGCTACGGGCGACGACGACCCCGGGCCCCGCGGAAAGTCCGAACCTGCGAGGAGTTCTCGTGGGTGGGGCAACGCCGCGAGACGCCGTCTGGGCCACGCGTAGCAGGGCATGACTTTTGAAACACGACCAAAGTGACCGACTGGTAGGTTTCACCCTATGGAGTCCCCCAAACACGCAGGCGACATCGCCGTCGCCGTCTCCCAGGCCTACGGCGTGGACACGATGTTCACGCTGTCCGGTGGGCACGTCTTCCCCTTGTACGACGGGGCCGTCCATCAGAACATGCGCATCCTGGACGTGCGCCACGAGCAGAGCGCGGTGTTCGCGGCCGAGGCGACGGCCCGGCTGACCCGCAAGCCCGGCCTCGCCGTGCTCACGGCCGGCCCCGGCGTCACCAACGGCGTCTCGGGGGTCGCGACCGCCCATTTCAACGGCTCCCCGGTCGTCGTACTCGGCGGACGCGCCCCGCGCTCACGCTGGGGCTCCGGGGCGCTGCAGGAGATGGACCATCCACCACTGTTCGAGCCCATCACCAAGCTCGCCTTCACCGGATCGGGCGCGGACTCCATCGGGCAGGACGTCGAGATGGCCTTCCGGACCGCCCTGGCCCCGCATCGCGGCCCGGTGTTCCTGGACGTTCACATGGACGACCTGTTCTCCCCGTCGCCCGAGTACGTCTCGGAGACGCTGACCCCGTCGCCGCTGGAGCCCGACCCGGAGGCGCTCGCCGGCATCGCCAGGCTGCTCGCCGAGGCCGAGCGCCCGGTGCTGGTGCTGGGCTCGGACGTGTGGATGGAGCGCGCCGAGGAGGCCGCGCGGGACTTCGCCGAGGAGTGGCGCCTGCCCGTCGTCCCCAACGGCCAGGGCCGGGGCATCCTCCCGGCCGGACACGAACTGCTGGTCACCCGCGCCCGGGGCGTCGCCTTCGGCCAGGCCGACCTCGTCATCGTGGTCGGCACGCCGCTCGACTTCCGGCTCGCGTACGGCTGGTTCGGCGGCAAGGAGGGCGCGCCGCTCGCCAGGGTCGTCCACATCGCCGACGCGCCCTCCCAGCTCGCCACGCACACCGGCCTGTCCGGCTCGGCCGCCGGCGACCTGTCGGTCGTCTTCTGGGGGCTGTCCGCGGCCTGCGGGACCGCCGGGGTGAACCCCAAGGCGTACGAGCCGTGGGTGAGCAGGCTGAGCGAAGCCGCGGCGGCGGCGACCGCCGGGGACGCCGCCCTGCTGGAGTCGGACGCCGACCCGATCCACCCGATGCGCATCTACGGCGAGCTGAACAAGGTGCTCGCCGACGACGCGGTCGTCATCGGCGACGGCGGCGACTTCGTCTCCTACGCCGGCAAGTACGTCGAGCCGCGCCGGCCGGGCAACTGGCTCGACCCCGGCCCGTACGGCTGCCTCGGCACCGGGCTCGGCTACTCCATCGCCGCACGTCTGGCGAGGCCGTCGTCGCAGGTCGTGCTGCTGCTCGGCGACGGCGCGGCGGGCTTTTCGCTGATGGACGTCGACACGCTGGTCCGCCACCGCCTGCCGGTCGTCATGATCTGCGGCAACAACGGCATGTGGGGTCTGGAGAAGCACCCCATGCAGATGCTGTACGGCTACGACGTGGCGGCCGAGCTCCAGCCGCAGTGCCGCTACGACCAGGTCGTGACGGCGCTCGGCGGCGGCGGGGAGCTCGTCACCTCGCCGGCGGAGATCGGCCCGGCGCTGCGCCGCGCCTTCGACTCCGGTGTGCCCTATCTGGTGAACATCGCCACCGACCCGGCGATCGCCTACCCGCGCAACACGACCGGAGTGTGACCTCGCGTGCGGCTCCGCCCGCGGCACCCGGGCGGAGCCCCGCGGTTCTTGCCGAGCCGCGGGACCGGTGCGGCGACGCCACCCGTGAAGGCCCTGCCCCTCGCGGGACTCAGGACGCCACGGGAGTGCGGGTCGGGTCCGGGCTGGGTGACGAACTGGGCGACGGGGACGGGCACGTCTTCTTCACCGTGAACGTAACCGTCGTGCCCTCCTTCACGAGCGTGTTCGCCGCCGGTTTCTGGCTGACGACCACTCCCTTACACTCCTCCGGGCCCTCGTAGGAGGGTTTCGGAGTGAGGCCCAGCATGTTGAGCCGCGCCAGCGCGGAGCTCTCGGGCAGGTTCTTGAGCTGGGGCACCTTGATCATGCCCTCGGTCGAGCTCGGCGAGGGCGTCGGGGAGGCGGTGTGGCTCGGCGTCGGGCTGGGAGTCGGGCTCGGCGTGGGGCTCGGCTTCCTCTTGGGCGGGCTGGACCGCGTCACCGGAATCTTCGTGGGAGGCGTGCTGGGTCGTCTGCTCCGCTCGGGCGACGGACTGGGCGACGAGGTGACCACGTTCAGGGACGGAGCGGGCGACTCGGGGGTCGTGGACCCGGCCGAGGCCATGTTGATGCCGAGGACGGCCAGACCGCCGACGACGGCGAACCCCGCCACTCCGGCCGCGACCGGCATCCCGCGGCCTTTCCTGGACCGCTGCGCCGCGCGCCGCGCCGTACGTGAGCCCTGCTGCGGGGAGGCCACGGTCGCCGGCGGCACGGCCGGGGCGTCGTTCCAGGACTCTCGGGTGACGCGGTAGGTGGCGCCGGTGGCGGGGACGGCCTCCGGCCCACCCGGGTAGGGGGCTGCCTGGGTGAGCGGGCCCGTGGGCGGAGGCGGGGTCCCCATGCCCGTGACGGGCGGGGCCGCGGTGACGCCCTGCGGGCCGTACCCTGCTCCTGCCAGGCCCTCCGGGCCATAGGTGGGCGAGGCCGTGCTGGGCATCCCGGCACCAGGGGGCAACACCGACTGCCGGGCCGCCTGGCTCATCGCGGCGGCGGACGGCCAGCGGCGGGCCGGGTCCTTCGACATTGCCCGTTCGACGACGGCCCGGACGGCGGGCGGCACGTCCGGCGGCAGCGGCGGCGGCTCCTCGCGGATGTGCTTGAGCGCGATCGTCACCGGCGAGTCGCCGTCGAAGGGACGCTGCCCGGCCAGGCACTCGTACGCCACCACGCCCAGCGCGTAGATGTCGACGGCGGGCGTGACCGGAGCGCCCTCGGCCTGCTCCGGCGCGCAGTAGGCCGCGGTGCCGAGCACCATTCCGGCGTCGGTGAGCCGGCTGCCCTGGTCGGCGCGGGCGATCCCGAAGTCGGTCAGCACCAGCGTGCCGTCGGAGCGCACCAGCAGGTTGCCCGGTTTGACGTCCCGGTGCACGATCCCCCGCTCGTGCACGGCCTGGAGGGCGGAGGCGGCCTGGGCGATGAGCTCCATCGCGGGCTCGGCGCCGATGCGGCCGAGGCGGGTCAGCAGGCGGTCGAGGGGCTCGCCGTCGACGAACCGCATGACCAGGTAGGCGGTGGAGCCGTCGCCGGGGACCTCGGTGACGCCGTAGTCGTAGACGTCGACGACGCCGGGGTGGTTGACGGTCGCCATCGCCCGGGCCTCGCCCTGGAAGCGCACGGCGAATCCGGGGTCGTCGAGACGACCGGGGAGAAGCACCTTGACGGCGACGGTGCGCGCGAGGACGGTGTCCTCGCCGCGCCATACCTCGCCCATGCCCCCGGCGCCGAGCCGGGCGTCCAACCGGTAACGCCCAGCCAGGGTCATGCCTTGGGCCACCATTTGCGCCCCGTACCCCCTAAGTCAATCGACCCCCGAAGGTGTCCAACAAAGCAGGTTCGTGTCGCGGGTAGATAACGACAAGTTTACGGAACCCTGTATGCGTAAGGGATCCAGGCTCGGGGGTCGGAAGTCGAGCCTACCTGTTATCCGCCCGTACTACCGTGCACCGAGCACCGTGCCGTCCAGTTCCTGGGCGTGATCTGGACGACCATGCGGCGGCGGCAGTGCGGGCAGTAACGCGGTGGCTCCATCGCCCTGGCGGCCAGGCAGGCCGCGTGATCACCGTTTCCGGCCGGACGGCCGCAGTGATCGCAGTAGAGGTCCACAGTGCACCACCCTAACCGCTGCCCCGCCTCCGCCGCCCGGAAAGCATCATGGAGTCCCCGCTGCCAATTAAGACGCTTCACGGCCCCCTTTAGTTGCCTGGCAATCTCCATGGGCATCGGGGAATGGCGACCCAATAGGCTGGCGCGCATGAGTGTTGCTCCAGGTCTGCGCGCCGAGGTCCTCATCATGGTGGAGCGCGAGGACACGGCGATCCGGGTCGGCAGCGGCGACGTGCCGGTGCTGGGCACGCCGCGGCTGCTGTCGTTCGCCGAGGGAGCCACGGTCAAGGCCGTCCAGCATCACCTGGAGCCCGGGCAGACCACGGTGGGGACCAGGGTGCTGATCGAGCACCGTCTGCCCAGCCCGGTCGGGATGCACGTCGAGATCGGCGTCGAACTCACGGAGGTGGACGGCAGGCGGCTCGTCTTCTCCGTCAGGGCCGTCGACAAGACCGGCGCCCTGGTCGCCACGGGCACGATCGAGCGGGTCGTGGTCGACCGGGAACGGTTCCTCTCCCGTCTGTGAACGTCTGGCCCGCTCTACTCGATGACGGCGATGACGTCTCCCTCCTGGACGACGTCGCCCTCCTGCACGTGGAGCTTCGAGACGGTCCCGGCGTCCTCGGCGAGGACGGGGATCTCCATCTTCATCGACTCCAGGATCACAAGGGTGTCGCCCTCCTCGACGACCTCACCCTCGCTCACAACGATCTTCCAGACGTTCGCCACCATCTCGGCGCGCACCTCGGCCACGCGGGAACTCCCCTCAAATAATCCAACAGATCAAGCTTTTCTCATCCGGGAGACCAGCCCGGTGTCGTAGTCCCCGCTCACGAACTCGGGGTGGTCGAGCAACTCGGCGCAGAACGGCAGGTTGTGCTTCGGGCCCTCGATCCGGAACGCGGCGACGGCCTCCCGGCCCCGCTCCAGCGCCTCCTCGCGGGTGGCGCCGGCGACGCAGAGCTTGGCCATCAGCGGATCGTAGAACGGCGTGACGGTGTTGCCCGCCGCGTATCCCGAATCGATGCGCACCCCCTCGCCCGCCGGTTCCTCCCATACACCGATCTTGCCAGGGCCGGGCAGGAACCTGCGGGGGTCCTCGGCGTAGACACGGAACTCGATCGCGTGGCCGCCCACCCGCGGCTCGACGGAGTAGACCTCACCGGCCGCGACACGGATCTGGTGCTCCACCAGGTCGAGACCGGTGACCAGTTCGGTGACGGGGTGCTCCACCTGGAGGCGGGTGTTCATCTCCAGGAAGACGAAGTCCTGGGCGTCCGCGTCCACCAGGCACTCCACCGTGCCCGCGCCGCGATACGACACGGCCTCCCCCGCCCGTACGGCCGCCGCGAGCATCCGCTCGCGCAGTTCCTGGGTCACTCCGGGGGACGGGCTCTCCTCCACGACCTTCTGGTGGCGCCGCTGAACCGAGCAGTCCCGCTCGCCCAGGGCGACCACGGTGCCGTCGGCGAGGCCGAGGATCTGCACCTCGACGTGTCTGGCCCGCTCGATGTAGCGCTCCAGCAGGATGGCCGGCTCGCCGCCGAAGCGGGCGGCCGCCCGGCAGGCCTGCTCGAACGCCTTGGCCAGCGACTCGTCGTCGCGCGCCACGCCCATACCGATCCCGCCGCCCCCGCCGGCCGCCTTCACCATCACGGGGTATCCGATCTCCGCGGCGGCCCGCTCGGCCTGCGCGAGGTCGGACACCGGCTGCCTGGTCCCGGCGGCGACGGGCACGCCCGCGGCCTCCATCAGGTTGCGGGCGTTGATCTTGTCGCCCATCTGCTCGATGGCCTTGGGATCCGGGCCGATCCAGACGAGGCCGGCATCGATCACCGCACGGGCGAACGCGGCGTTCTCCGCGAGGAACCCGTATCCGGGGTGAACCGCCCGCGCTCCCGTCGTACGGGCGGCCTGGAGGACCTTGTCGATGTCGAGATAGCTCTGGGCCGGATTCGCGGGGCCGAGGAGCACGGCGTCGTCGGCCTCACGCACGAACGGCAGATCGGCGTCCGCCTCGGAGTGGACCGCGACGGCGCGCAGCCCCATGCCCCGCACCGTACGGATGATCCGGCGGGCGATTTCACCACGGTTGGCGACGAGAACTGAGTCGAACACGCAGCCAACTCTAGGATGATCCCCCGCTCCGTCCCCCCGACCGTTCCGACTGAACGCGGGGGCCGAATCTGTAGGGTCGCTACAACAACAACGGGTCCGGCGTGGCGTTGAAGGCGTTCCGATGCTACGTCTGCTACAAGCGCGTTACGAGCACGAGTCGGTCGACGACGCGCGCCATCGCCTCCACCACTCCCGGGTCGTAGGCCGACCCGCCGTCGAGGCGCAGCCGCTCCAGGGCCGCCGCCGCGCGGTCCCTGTCGGTCGATCCGCCCACGAGGTCGTCGTACGCGTTGGCGGCCTTGATGATGCGGCTGGCCATCGGCGGGGACTCGCCGAGCGTGTCGCACTGCCGCCGGACGATCTCCGCGACGCCGTGGAGGACGCCGGTCTTCCTGATCACCTCGGCGCCCAGCTCGGCGATCCGCCGCGCCTGCGCGGGGTCGGCCAGCACGGTCGCGCCGCCGGGGATCGGGTCGCGCAGCGAGAGCTGGCCGATGTCGTGCATGAGCGCGGCGTACTCCAGCTCCAGCAGCTGCGGCTCCGCCATGCCCAGCTCACGGCCGATCGCGACCGACAGCTGGCTGACGCGGCGCGAGTGGCCCGGCTCGACGTACCCGCCGACCTCGGTGACCCGGCTCAGCGCCCGCACGGTCTGCAGGTAGGTCGCCCGGATGCCGGCGTACTTGCGGAACGCCACCTGCGTGACGAGCAGCGGCGCGGCGAACGCGGGCAGCGCGGTCATGTCCATGCTGTGCGAGGCGAGCGCGAGCAGGATGCCCGACGCCGCGACGGCGGCGCCGAGCGGCGCGGCCATCCTGATCTCGTCCCGTACGGCGACGACGAACGCGGTCCTGACCTGGTCGGCCCGGAGCATGGCCGCGATCACCACGTCGGCCGCGAGCATGACCGTGACGAGCACCGCCATCACGCCGAGCGCCGGCCACCAGTTGCCGTGCCGGTCGGCCGTGTCCCGCGCGAGCTCCCCCAGCGGGCCGGTGAGCGGCCGGTAGGCGAAGGCGAGCAGCGACCCGGCGAGCAGCCGCCGGGCCATCGCGTCGAGACGCGGCGGCCGGCCGACCGCCAGGTGCGGCAGCCCGCCCGCGATCATGCCGACCGCCATCACCGCCACGACCTGCAGGGCCGAATGGTGCGCCGGCCGTCCGCCCACGTCGAGCAGCAGGGCGTACCCGAGGGAGGCGGCGGTGGAGATCGGGGCGACCTCGCGGTTGCCGGGCATCGTGAGCCGGGCCAGCTCCCCGGCGGCGATGAGCGCGCCGAACCCGATGGCGACCCGCGGATCGGTCAGCCCCTCCGCCGTCGTGTGGGCGATCCCCGCCACGGTCAGCATCCCGGCGGCGCAGATGAGCAGGAGCTGGCCCGAGTCGAGCCCCACCGGCCTGGCCGTCAGCCGACGCTCCCTCACCGCTCCGACACCACCTGGATGGGCGTCGTCGGGTCGTCGTGGTCCTTCGCCGTGGTCTCCACGGCGGCGTCGTCCGGCGGGACGGGCACCGGCTGTGCCAGGTCCCAGCCGTGCCGGTCGAGCGCCTTCACGAACGCGCACACCATGTCGGGGTCGAACTGGGTTCCCGCGTTCTTGCGCAGCTCGGCCACCGCGAACTCGATCGACTTGGCCTTTCGGTAGGAGCGGTCGGAGGTCATGGAGTCGAACGCGTCGGCCACCGCGATGATCCGGGCGAACTCGGGGATCTCCGACCCGGCCAGGCCCATCGGGTAGCCCTTTCCGTCATGTCGTTCGTGGTGGTGCATGATCCCGGCGAACGCCTCGTCGAGGAAGTCGATGCCCCTCACGATCTCCAGCCCGCGCATCGGGTGGAGCTGGATCGCGGCGTACTCCTCCTCGGTCAGGCGGCCGTCCTTCTGCAGCACCTTGGTCGGCACGCCGAGCTTGCCCACGTCGTGGAGCATGCCCGCGTACCGGATCGCGCGCAACCGCTCGGTGCCCATACCGATCTCCTCGGCGATCATGGAGGAGGCCGCGGAGACCCGGGTGCAGTGCCCGCGCGTGTAGTAGTCCTTCGTCTCCACCGCCTGGCACAGCGCCGCGATGGTCGCGTCGTACGCCCGCTGCTCGGCGTGGTAGTGCCCCAGCGCCCACCGGGCCACGAACAGCGGCAGCAGCACGAGCACGGCCGAGATCGACTGCACCGTCGACCACAGGGCCGCGATCAGCAGGCCGAAGGTGGCGAAGCCGACGTATGAGCTCAGGAACTGCACCATCGCGCGGAGCGAGACCTGGTCTTTGTGCACCGCGGACGCCAGGCGCAGGATGACCGCGGTCAGCGCGAAGTTGACGGCCACGAAGACCACCGTCGCCGCGGCGTACGGCACCAGGATGCCCGGGAAGTCGGCCGGCTCTGGCAGTTCGGCCCGTCCTCCCGCGCTCTCGTAGGCCCACCCGGCGGCGTACCCGCACAGGGCGTACTGCGCGCCGTTGAACAGCCGTTTCACCATCGGCAGGCCGGGGCGCACGCTCACGACCGCGGCCAGCCCGACCAGGGCCGCGCCCTCCGGGCCGACGAGCACCACGGCGGCCAGCGCCGCGGAGAAGCTCACCGACACCGCGACGTGCGGCACGTTGAGCAGCGTCGGCACCGACTCGCAGAGCAGGAAGAGCAGCGCCAGGACGAGAAGCGCCGACCAGTCCTCCCCCGCGAGCCCGTGATGCGCGAGGAGACCGCGCGTGATCACGAGACCGGCGGTTCCGACGAGTGCGACGAAGTAGACCCTGGCGGGCCACGGAAGTTCCCGCATGGCGGCCACCTTGAATGCGGATCGGACCCGTGGGCCGGCCCTGCCGGACCGGCCCACGGGCAGTGACTACGTCCAGGAGATCCCCGGAGTGCCGGCCGCGAGACCGGCCAGAGCCACCACCGGAGTAAGCAGCGCCAGCGCCACTATCAGCCTGACGACGGTCTTCCCAAGCATTGCGCCGCCTCCACGTCGATGTCGCACTCAGGCTACAGAAGGGCCGATGGCCGGTCCGGGATGTCGCGACCATCGCAGCCAAACCGTAACCAAGCCATCACACCGCGTGCAATTGCACCGGTATGTCAGTGCCTTTTCACGGGGCGAGCCGGGCCATCAGCCGACGGACGTCGTCGTCCACGTCTGCCTGGAGCATCCCGTTGTCGACGCCGGGCGTGCAGCCGTACAGGATGTGCACGCCCGCGGGCGGCCCCTCGGCGTACCCGAAGACCAGCCGGTAGTCACGGTAGTCCGCCTCCGGGCCTCCCCCCTGGCACCCGTGCTCGCTGGGCACGGTGTCGAGGTCGTTGAGCGCCGCGGCGAGCTCCCGGGCCGCCGCCGCGCCGTGCTCGCGCCGGGGCGGCCACTTCTCGCCCCCGTCCAGGCACACGAGGACCCATTCCGGCTCTCCCGGCACCGTGCGCTCGCCCTGTCCACGCCGGTCGCCGCCGCCCCGGCAAGGGTCCTCCGGCCTCGGCAGCCGCCACGTCCCCTCCCGATAGGCGGTGGTCAGGGCCTTCCCGACGTACGAGCGGGTCCGGACCGTGCCGTTCGTCGTCCCGGCGCAGGAGTTCACCTCCTCGGCGCTGCCCACCCACAACGCAGAGCCGTCGGCGTACGCGAACCGGACCAGGTAGTTCGTCATGGGCCCGCCCACCGCCGTACAAGGCCCCTCGACGTCTTCGGTGCTCACCGGCAGGTACGCGAGGTCGCGGGCCATCGCCGCCGCCTGGTCCGTCAGCGTGCGCGACCCGCCCAGCGGTTCGCCGCCCGGATCGGTGTTGGTGCCGGGATAGGCGCAGATCAGCGCCCGGACCGGCGAGCCGGGCACCAGCGACTCGTCCGCGCCGTCCACGTCCGCCGCGGCCGGCACCCAGCCGCCGATGCCGTCGCCGCCCCAGCGCTGCGGGCACGCGTCCGGCACCGCCCTCGGCTCTGCGGCGCACGCGGCCAGTACGGCTCCCGCGCACACGGCGACGACGGCGACAAGGACGGCGGTCCGGCGCGAACGCATCACACCGCTGAGACGTCCGCCCCGGCCGTCCGGTTCGATCCCGATCAGACGAGCGCCTGGCGGGCCCATTCGACGGTGGCCTTGAGGCCGGTGGACAGGTCGTGCCGGGGACGCCAGCCGAGGGCCTCGTACGCCGGAGCCGGGTCGACGGCCATCGCGGGGAGGTCGCCCATCCGACGGGGCTCGAAGCGCGGCTCGTCGGGTGCTCCGGCCGCCGCGGCGACCAGGCTGTGCAGCTCACGGTCGGTGGTCTGGACGCCGGTGCCGAGGTTGACACGGTGGCCGTCGCCGTGCGGCCCGCAGGCGCGGGCGAAGCCGTCCACCACGTCCTCCACGAAGACGTAGTCGCGCGTCTGGGATCCGTCGCCGTACACGACCGTGGGCTTTCCCGCCAGCAGGGCGTCGGTGAAGATGGCGACCACCCCGGCCTCGCCCTCGGGTGACTGACGCGGCCCGTAGACGTTGGACAGCACGAGCGTGGTGTATTCGAGCCCGTGCAGCGCCCGGTAGGTGGCGAGATACAGCTCGCCGCCGAGCTTGGAGGCCGCGTACGGCGAGCGGGGATCGGTGGGGGCGTCGCCCGGGACCGGGATCACGGCCGGCCTGCCGTAGACGGCGACGGAGGACGCGTACACGACCTTGCGGGTTCCGGCGCGCCGGGCGGCCTCCAGGACGTTCACCGTGCCCTCGACGTTGATCCTGGCGTCGGTCACCGGGTCGGCCACGCTCCTGCGGACGCTGATCTGCGCGGCGAGGTGACACACGACCTCCGGCCGCCAGCGCTCGGCGAGCTCCGCGAGCGCGGGGTCGCGCACGTCCATGACGTGCAGGGGGGCGTCGGGGTTGCGCACGTGCCCGGACGACAGGTCGTCCACCACCGCGACCTCGTGGCCGTCCGCCAACAGCCGATCGACGAGGGTGGACCCGATGAACCCCGCCCCGCCCGTGACCAGTGCCCGCATGTCCCCGCCCTTCCCGGCCTGTAACGGAAGATCCTAACGACCATTGCCCCGGTTCGGGCCGATCACGCCTTCCGTGGACCGGGCGCTACTCCGCCAACTCGGCGCGTACCTGCTCGATCCGGGTGAGCACCTTGCTGCGCAGGTCCTGCGGGACGGGGTCGCACCCGCAGTGTTTGGCCACGAGCCGTTTGACGGCCTCCTCGAGGCCGTACTCCTCCAGGCAGGGGCCGCACTCGTCGAGGTGCTTCCTGATCTCGGCGATGCGGTCGCTGTCCAGCTCGCCGTCCAGGTAGGTGTACACCCGGTCGAGCACCTCGCTACACGGGGTGTCGTGGTGGTTCCCGCAGCTCATCGCTCCTCCTCGCCAAGCGTTCCGCCGAGACCCGCGCCACGGGAGTCCGACCGCACGAGACCTCGCTCGCGCGCGTAGTCCTCGAGCTGGTTGCGCAGCTGCCGGCGGCCGCGGTGGAGGCGCGACATCACGGTCCCGATGGGCGTGCCCATGATGTCGGCGATCTCCTTGTACGGGAAGCCCTCCACGTCCGCCAGATAGACGGCGATGCGGAACTCCTCGGGGAGCGCGGCGAGAGCGTCCTTCACGTCGCTGTCGGGAAGGTGCTCGAGCGCCTCGATCTCGGCCGACTTCAGACCGCTGGACGTGTGCGACTCCGCCCGCGCGAGCTGCCAGTCCTCGATCTCCTCGGTGCCCGCCTGCTTGGGCTCCCGTTGCTTCTTCCGGTAGCTGTTGATGAACGTGTTGGTGAGGATGCGGTAGAGCCAGGCCTTGAGGTTCGTCCCCTCCTGGAACTGGTGGAAGGAGGCGAAAGCCTTGGCGAAGGTCTCCTGCAGGAGATCTTCCGCATCCGCTGCGTTTCGGGTCATCCGGAGCGCGGCCGAGTACAACTGGTCGAGAAACGGCATGACGTCGCGCTCGAACCGCTCGCTGCGCTGCTCCAGAGTCTCCTCGGCTGTCTTGGAGACCGGACCCACCCCCTTAAGGACACCGTACCCAGCCGAGGATACCGGCCCGGCAACGTCCAGCCCGTCGAGGCCTTCTGGCAGCACCAACGTCTTCATGCCCAACTGCAACAGGGCGGGCGTAGAGTCTGTTCCCGGTGCAGATTGAGGTGACGAACGACCCGGTGCGGGGAAAAAAGTAAGCACCGGCTTGGTAGCCCGGAAACCGAGTTTCGCTGCCGCACGCCCATGCGCGGGGCAGCCAAGAGTCCAGGAGCCGCTCGTGCTGCCTATACCGGCCAACGAACTCAACGGCTCGGGCACACTCGGGCCGTACTGGACCTTCTATCACGCGGTCGTCGCCGAACAGCTGCGCCAGTGGCTGCCCGGCCGTCCCTCCCTCCTGCTGGACCTGTCCGGCGGACGGGGGCGGTGGCCGGCTCAGGCGGCGCGCGCCGGTCACCGGGTGATCGAGGTCATGGACTTCCGCAGGCCGGCGGAACCGTGGTTGCGCGACGCCTCCGACCGCATACAGAAGGTGCGCGCCGACAACCTCGGCTTCCTGCCCGACGGCTGCGTGGACGGCGTGATCGCCGAGGAGCGCGTGCTGTCGGTCGAGATCATGGCGGAGTCGGTCATCGAGGACGTGGCCCGGGTGCTGCGGCCCGGCGGGCGCGCGCTGCTGTGCGTCGACTCGCTGGTCCTCGGGATGGCGATCCTGGCCGAGCAGAACTACTGGGCGCACCTGTGCCAGACGGGCGAGGTCATGCTCATCCCCTGGCCCGACGGCAGCATCACCCGCTGCTTCACCAGCCAGCAGGTACGCGAGCTGATCACCGGCGCCGGCCTGGAGGTGGAGTGGGTGCGCCCGCGCACGGTCCTGTCGCCCTCCACCGTCGACCACGTGCTGAGCTCGGAGAGCAAGTCGCTGTCCTGGCTGGTCCGCACGGAACTCGAGACCCAGGCCGACGGCGACGACACCGTCGGCATCCACCTGGTGGCCAGCGCCCGCAAGCCGTTGTGAACGCTCTCCCGAACGCCGCTCGGACAGCCGCTCGGAGAGGCGGCCGGGCAGGCGCTCGGGCGGGTCACCGGCGGCGCTCGGCCCGCGACTGGCACTGCACGCAGCGGGCCGCCTCGGGACGGGCCTCCAGCCTGCCCTCGGGAACGAGCGTGCCGCAGTCGACGCAGCGGCCGTAGCCGCCGTCGTCCAGCCGCCGCAGCGCGGCCAGCACGGCCGTACGCTGCCGGGACGCGGCGTCGAGCATGGCCCGGGTCCGGTCGGCGTCGGTGAGGTCGGCTCCCGCGTCGGCGAGGGACCTGTCGTGCCCGGCGGCCGGATCCCCACGCAGCACGCTGATCGACCGGTCGAGCTCGGCGAGCATGCTTTCCAGGCGCATACGCGCGGTCGCGACGTCCACGGATCCGCACCTCCGGGAGTGGGGGAGTCACCCGTCCAGGAGCCCCCGGTCCCCTGGTCGGTCTGCGGCCGGTCACTTTCCGTGCGACCGCTTTCTCGAACGGATGCCCACTTCGCGCGCCGCCTACACCCTCACCGCGGGTCAGAACAGGCGCGGAACGTCGTCGCCCTCCAGGGGCTCGATGAGCTCGGGGCCGTTGTGGCGGACGCTGTTGACGGCGTCCGACACGGCGTACGCCTCCAGCCGGTCCGGGCCGGCCGGGACGAGCAGGCCGGTGGGGTCGGTCACGCGCGGGTCGAGCCACTCCGTCCAGCGGTCGCGCTCGACCATCATCGGCATCCGGTCGTGGATGCGGCCCAGCTTGTCCGTCGCCGTCGTGGTGATCACCGTGCAGGTGCACAGCCACTTCAGCGGGTCGTCGTCCGGACGGGTGGGGTCCTTCCAGAACTCGTACAGGCCGGCCATCGCGAGCACGCCGCCGTCGGCGGGGTGGATGAAGAACGGCTGCTTCCTCTTGCCCTCCAGCGGCATCCACTCGTAGTAGCCGTCCGCAGGGATCAGGCAGCGCCGGGACTTCAGCGCCCTGCGGTAGGACGGCTTCTCCGCCACGGTCTCCACCCTGGCGTTGATCATCCGCGAGCCCACCGACGGATCCTTGGCCCAGCTCGGCACGAGCCCCCACCTGACCACCCGGAGCTGCCTGACGGGCTCGTCGCCCGCGCTCTCGCCGTCGTCGTCCTTCGGCACACGGCTCATGACGGCGTAGACGTTCTTGGTGGGCGCGACGTTGTAGTCGGGCCTGAGCTCGCCGCCGGGCACCTGGTCGGGCACCCCGTCCAGCTCGACCTGGAACTCCTCCAGCAACTCCTGCTTCTTGCGCGCAGACGCGTACCTCCCGCACATGTCACCAAGACTGCCACTCGCGCGGGCCGCACGCGCTCTCGCGACGGTGCGGACAAGCGTGCGCGCACTAAGCTTGCGGCATGGCCACTCCGCAGTCCGCGTCCGGCGGCGCCGTGCCGCACGCCATCGACCAGAACGACGTCGAGAAGAACGCCGCCGCGCCGCTCTGGCCCGCCCCGGTGGCCGCCGAGCCGGTCCGTGCGACGGTCCGGCTGCCCGGCTCGAAGTCGGTGACCAACCGCGCGCTGCTGCTCGCCGCGCTGGCCGACGCCCCCGGCACCGTACGGCTCGCGCTCCGCAGCCGCGACGCCGACCTGATGGCGGCGGCGCTGCGCTCGCTCGGCGCCGAGATGACGCCGTCCAACGAGAGCGCCGACAGCGTGGACTGGTCGGTGACCCCTCATCCCGTACGCGGCGGGGTGTCGATCGACGTCGGCCTGGCCGGGACCGTCATGCGGTTCGTGCCGCCGGTCGCCGCGCTGGCCGACGGACCGGTCTTCTTCGACGGCGACGCGCACGCGCGCAAGCGGCCGATGGGCCCCATCCTGGGCGCGCTACGCGCGCTCGGAGCGTCGGTGGACAACGACACGCTGCCGTTCACGATCCGGGGGCCGATCCCGGGTGGCGAGGTCACCCTCGACGCGTCGGTCTCCTCGCAGATGGTCTCCGGCCTGCTGCTGGCCGCCGCGCGCTTCGAGAAGGGCGTGACGGTGCGGCACAGCGGCCCGCCCGTCCCGTCGATGCCGCACATCGAGATGACCGTGCAGATGCTGCGCCAGGCGGGGGTCGAGGTGGACGACTCCGAGCGCGACGTGTGGCGGGTGCAGCCCGGCCCGATCCGGGCCAGGGACGTCACGGTCGAGCCCGACCTGTCCAACGCCGCCCCCTTCCTCGCGGCGGCCCTGGTCACCGGGGGCTCCATCGTCGTGCCCGACTGGCCGGAGGAGACGACGCAGGGCGGCGACGAGCTTCGCGGGCTGCTCGCCGAGATGGGCGCGCGGGTCGAGCGGGTGCCGGAGGGCCTGCGGGTGACCGGCGAAGGCAGGGTGCGCGGCATCGACGCCGACCTGCACGACGTCAGCGAGCTCACCCCCACGATCGCCGCGCTGGCCGCGCTGGCCGACGGGCCGTCCCGGATCCGGGGCGTGGCCCACATCCGGGGGCACGAGACCGACCGGATCACCGCCCTCGCCACGGAGATCAACCGGCTGGGCGGCGACGCCAGGGAGACCGACGACGGCCTGGAGATCCACCCCCGGCCACTGACCGGCGGCGTCTTCCACTCGTACGCCGACCACCGCATGGCCACGGCGGGCGCGGTCATCGGCCTGGCCGTGCCGGGCGTCGAGGTCGAGGACATCGCGACGACCGCCAAGACGCTGCCCGAGTTCCCGCGCATGTGGGCCGCGATGCTGGGCAGCGAGGAGCGTCGGGCATGAGCGAGCGAAGCGAGCGAATCAGTAGGCACAGCGCTATTCGCTCATGCGAATCCGAGCCGCCAGGCGAGGATGTGGCATGAGCGAGCGAAGCGAGCGAATCAGTAGGCACAGCGCGATTCGCTCATGCGAATCCGAGCCGCCAGGCGAGGATGTGGCATGAGCGAGCGAAGCGAGCGAATCAGTAGGCACAGCGCGATTCGCTCATGCGAATCCGAGCCGCCAGGCGAGGATGTGGCATGAGCGGGGGGCTGGTTCCCGCCGGGCGATCGGGGCGCGGGCGCTGAGAAGGCGGCGGTACGACGAGGACGACGTCAGGGTCAGGCCGGGCAAGGGCTCACGGCCTCGGACCCGGATCCGGCCTGCCCACAGCGAGGCCGTCGAGGGCTTCGTGGTGGCCGTCGACCGGGGGCGCTACACCTGCCTTGTGGGCGAGGGCGTCCCCCGCTCCACGACACCGAAGAAGCGGCGGGGCGAACGGACGCTCGTCGTGGCGATGAAGGCCCGCGAGCTCGGCCGCAAGGGCATCGTCGTGGGCGACCGTGTGGCGCTGGTGGGCGACGTGACCGGGCAGCCCGACACGCTGGCGCGCATCGTCCGCGTGGAGGAGCGCACCTCGATGCTGCGCCGCAGCGCCGACGACGTGGACGACATCGAGCGCCCCATCGTCGCCAACGCCGACCAACTGGTCATCGTCACCGCGCTCGCCGATCCCCCGCCGCGCCCCCGGATGATCGACCGGATGCTCGTCGCGGCCTACGACGCCGACATCGAGCCGCTGCTGTGCCTCACCAAGGCCGACCTGGCCCCCGCCGACGACCTCGTGGCGCTGTACGAGCCCCTCGGCGTGCCGTACGTCGTCGTGCGGAAGGGCGGCCCGCTCGACGACCTGGGCGAGGCGCTCGCGGACCGCGTCAGCGTGCTGGTCGGCCACTCCGGGGTCGGCAAGTCGACCATGGTCAACGCGCTGGTGCCGCACGCCCGCAGGGCCGTGTCCCACGTGAACGCCGTCACCGGCCGGGGCAGGCACACCTCCACCTCCGCGGTCGCCCTGGAACTGCCGGAAGGCGGCTGGATCATCGACACCCCCGGCGTACGCAGCTTCGGGCTCGCCCACATCTCGGTGGAGACCGTGCTCGCCGCCTTCCCCGACCTGGTGGACGCCACGGCCGACTGCCCCAAGGGCTGCACCCACCTCGGGGACGACTGCGCCCTCGACCGCTACGTCGCGGAGGGTCACGCCGATCCCGCGCGCCTGGAGTCCCTGCGGCGCCTGCTCGCCAGCCGTGAGGGCGCTGCCGACGACGACTAGGCCGACGAGAACTAGAAAGACGCGCTCCGGGTGAGAGCGAGCATTACGGCGAGCGCTCCGAGCATGCTCCCCATGACGATCCGCTGAGCTCGCAGCCACGCCGGCCGGTGCGTCAGGAAGCCCGCGACACTTCCGGCGGCGAGCACGATCGACAGGTTCACGGTCGAGGCCACCGCGATCTGGAAAAGGCCGAGAACGACGCCCTGAGCCAGCACGTTCCCCGCTCCAATATCGACGAACTGCGGAATGACGGAGATATACAGAATGGCGATCTTCGGATTGAGCAGGTTCGTCATCAGTCCCATGGCGAAAAGCCGGGACGGCGGGTCGTCCGACACGTCCCGCACGGCGAACACAGAAACGCCACCGGGCTTGATCGTCTTCCAGGCGAGCCATATCAGGTAACCCGCCCCGGCCAGCCGTATCGCGGTGAGAATCTGCGGAACCGCGGCGAACAGCGCCGCCAGGCCGAGATTCGTCGCCGTCAGATAGACGAGGAATCCCGCGACGACTCCGCTCAACGAGATTATCCCGGCCCGGCGTCCCTGGCTGATGCTCCGCGACACGAGATACATCATGTTCGGGCCCGGACTGAGCACCATTCCGAGCGCCACGGACACGACGCCCAGCACCGCCTTCGGTTCGACCATGACGCCGCCCTTTCTTCGCTGGTCATCAGTGCCGGTCCGGACGGCTTTCTCAGGCTATTTCACCATCCACAAAGAATGCAATATTCAATATTGCTCTCGGAGCAATATTGTGTTTGGATGCGTTCACCCTGACGTGGAGAGGAGGCGGCGGTGGAGAGCTACCGGGAGCTGGCCGACGAGGTGGCCGCGGACATCGCGGCCGGGCGGCTCAGGCCGGGAGACCGGTTGCCTCCGCAGCGCGACTTCGCCCGGCGGCGCGGCATCGCCGGCTCCACCGCGGCGCGGGTCTACGCGGAGCTGACCCGCCGCGGCCTGACGGTCGGCGAGGTCGGCCGCGGCACGTTCGTACGCGCCTCCGCCCGGCGTCCCGGAACCGCCCTGGCCGAGCCCAGCGGCACCAGGATCGACCTCGAACTCAACTATCCCGTCATCCCCGATCAGGTTCGGCTGCTCGGGGAGGGCATCGGGCGGCTGCTGCGCCCCGACGTGCTGGAGGCGTCCATGCGGCCGGTGGGCGCGGCGGGCACTCCCCTCGCCCGCGAGGTCGTCGCGGACCTGCTCGCCCGCGCCGGCTGGCGCCCCGACCCGGCACGGGTGCTCTTCGCCGGCAACGGACGCCAGATGATCGCGGCCGTCATCGCCGCGCTGGTCCCGCCGGGCGCGCGGCTGGGCGTCGAGGAGCTCACCTATCCCGTCGTGAAGACGATCGCCACCCGGCTCGGGGTCACCCTCGTGCCCCTGCCGGTCGACGAGGCGGGCCTGGTGCCCGAGGCGGTGGAGAGCGCCGCCCGCAAGGCTCCGCTGAGAGCGGTCTACCTCCAGCCGACGCTGCACAACCCGTTGTCGCTCACCATGCCGGTCGAGCGCCGCACCGAGCTCGCGGCCGTGCTCGCGCGGCTGGACCTGCCCGCGATCGAGGACGGCATCTGGTCGTTCCTCCGGGACGAGCTGCCCCCGCTCGCCGCCGTGGCACCCGAGCGCACGATCCTCGTCGACAGCCTCTCCAAGCGGCTCGCGCCCGGGCTGACCGTCGGATTCGCCGTCGTGCCCGAGGCCGTCGTCCCCAACGTGACCGCGGCGCTGCATTCGGGAGGCTCCGCGCCGCCGCGGTTCGCGCTGGAGGCGGCGGCCCGGCTGACCGGCGACGGCGTCGTGGACTCGCTGAGCAGGGGCAAGCGGCGGGACGCCGAGGCACGGCAGGAGATCGCGACGCGCCACCTCGGCGAGTTCGCCGTCCGCGCCGACCCGCGGTCCTACTACTGCTGGTGGGAGCTCCCGTCGCCGTGGCGGGCGGACACGTTCGTGGCCGCCGCCGCGCGGCACGGCATCGCCGTCACTCCGGCGGCGGCCTTCGCCGTCGGCGACAACCGCACGCCGAACGCCGTCCGCCTCGGCCTGGCCTCACCATCGGCCGAGACGCTGGCACGCGCCCTGGCCACCCTCGCGGGGCTCGCCCGTTCCTCACCGGACGACCTGCTGGCCGAGTGAGCGGTCAGGCCTTGCGGTTGGGGCGCAGGGTCCAGGAGACGGTCATCTCCGAGACGACGACGTCCTCGGCGTTGCGGATCTCGACGCCGACCTCGAACTCGGGCCGCTCCCCCGCGTCCAGCCGGGCGACGACCGCCTCCCGCTCGGCCCGGAGAGTGGCTGCGGCCGTGACCTCGCCCATGGCGAGCTTGCGGTAGCCGATCTTCGCCTCGGTCGCCAGCGGCACGGCCCGGGACAGCTGGTCGCCGAAGGCCGACAGCACGGCCGCGCCCGAGGCGGTCTCGGCCAGCGTGAACAGGGCGCCCGCGTGCGGGCCGCCCACGTGGTTGTGCAGGTCTCCCCGGTCGGCCAGGCGGGCGACCGCCTCACCGCCGCCGATCGAGTCGAACGTGATGCCGAGCAGCCGCGCGAACGGGACGCTGTCGAGCATGAAGGCGCCGATGTCCATGGCCGGGATGTTACCGGCTGGTATGGTTTGGAGCGATCCTTCCTCTGATGTGAGCAGGTCGCGGCACGGTACGTTGGCCCTGTGACGGAGTACCGCGACGACCTGCACCTCGCGCATCTGCTGGCGGACGCCGCCGACGACATCACGATGCGCCGTTTCAAGGCCGTGGACCTCAAGGTCGACACCAAGCCCGACCTCACCCCGGTCAGCGACGCCGACCGGGCCGTGGAGGAGGCGATCCGGGGCACGCTGCGTCGTGCCCGGCCCCGCGATGCCGTCGTGGGCGAGGAGTTCGGCATGACCGGGTACGGCATGCGCTCCTGGATCGTCGACCCGATCGACGGCACCAAGAACTACGTACGCGGAGTCCCCGTGTGGGCCACGCTGATCGCGCTGATGGAGCACGGCAAGGTCGTCGTGGGCGTGGTCTCGGCCCCGGCGCTCGGCCGTCGCTGGTGGGCCGCCAAGGAGAGCGGCGCGTGGACCGGGCGGAGCCTGAGCAAGGCCACGCGCTGCGAGGTGTCCTCGGTCGGCCGCCTCGACGACGCCTCCTTCTCCTTCTCCGACCTGGAGGAATGGGAGAAGGCCGGGCGGCTCGACCCGTTCCTCGACCTCACGAGGGAGTGCTGGCGCACCCGCGGCTACGGCGACTTCTGGTCGCACATGATGGTCGCCGAGGGCGCGGTGGACATCTCCGCCGAGCCCGAGCTGTCCCCCTGGGACATGGCCGCGCTCACGATCATCGTCCAGGAGGCCGGCGGCTCCTGCACCTCGCTCGACGGCACCCTGCCCCTCGACGGCGGCAACCTCGTCTGCACCAACGGTCTGCTCCACGACGAGGTCCTCAAGCGCCTGTCCCCCCGCTGAGCCCTGCTACCCGCTGAGCCCTACAACGCCAGCACGTCGCCCGCGGCCGTGAGGAGGCTGCCGCGGTACGCCTCGCCGAACAGGCAGACGTGCACGGCGAGCGGGTGAAGTTGGTGCAGCGGCACGCGCTCGCGCCAGCCGTCCGCGAGGGGCGCCGCCTCGCGGTAGGCGGCGAGGATCGTGTTGAGGTGCGGCGCCCCGAACAGCGCCAGCATCGCGAGGTCGGTCTCCCTGTGGCCGCCGTGGGCGGCCGGGTCCACCAGCACGACCCCGTCCGCCGACCACAGCAGGTTTCCGCTCCACAGGTCGCCGTGGATCCGGCTCGGCGGCTCGGCCGGCCCGGCGACCTCCGCCACCCGGTCGCACGCCTCCTCGACCAGCTCCGCGTCGGCGGCCGACAGCGCGCCGCGGTCGCGCGCGAGCCGTACGAACGGGAGCACCCGGCGGGACACGTAGAACGACGGCCAGTCCGGCGCGGGCTCGTTGCCCATCGGCAACTCGGCGATGTAGCCGGGCCAGGGGGCGCCGAAGTCCGCCGCACCGGCGGCGTGCAGGGCGGCCAGCTCACGCCCGAACCGCTCGGCGGCCCCGGCCGTCGCGGGGGCGGTGTCGATCCACTCGAGCACCAGCGTGCCGCCGTCCGCGGCGATCACCTCGGGGACGGCGACCGCTCCCGGTTCGGCCAGCCAGCGCAGCCCCGCCGCCTCGCTGTCGAGGACGGCGGACGCGTCCGCGCTCTTCTTGACGAACACCCTGCGGCCGTCGTCGAGCACACCCTCGTGCAGCGTCCAGGCGTGCCCGCCGCCGAGGTTCCTAGTGATCCTCAAGGTACTTCGCCACCCCCTCACAGGCGGCCTCGACCATGCGCAGCACCTCGACGAACCCCTCGCGCCCCCCGTAGTAGGGATCGGGCACCTCGGCACCCTCGGGGGCCGCGGGGTCGAACGACCGCAGCAGCCGGACATCCGCGTCCGGCGGGGCGATCCGCCGTACGGCGCGCAGGTTGTCCTGGTCCATCACGAGGACGAGGTCACGCTCGGCGAACCACGCCCGGTCGAACTGGCGGGCCCGGTGGGACGAGCCGTCGTAGCCGTGGTCGGCCAGCGTGGCCAGGGCCCGCTCGTCCATCGGCTCCCCCGCGTGCCAGCCGCCGGTGCCGGCGCTGTCCACCTCCACGTCGAGCCCGCGTTCGGCCAGCGTACGGCGCAGCACGACCTCGGCCATCGGCGAGCGGCAGATGTTCCCCATGCAGACCAGACATACACGCTTCATGAACTCAATCCTCTCCCATAACGCCCGTGACCTGCTCGTTATCTCTTCCGGGGTCGCACAAGAGCGACTGGGGGCGTTCACTACCCGTTCACCTTTACCAAGGTTTTAGGTCACCTTGGCTCCCTACCGTCCCTGGTGTTGAGAGGACAAGGGGAGGAACAACCGTGAAGTATGCAGGCCGGCTCGCAGCCGCCACTATCGTCGGCGTGCTCTCGCTCGCCGCATGCGGGACCGATGACAACACCGGCACCGCGGGGGGCACCTCCAGCGCCGCCGCTCCCGCCCAGGGCGACGACACCCTGAAGGGCACCATCAACGCCGCCGGCTCCTCGGCCCAGGCGAACGCCATCGCGGAGTGGAAGAAGAACTTCCAGTCGTCGAACCCCGGCGTCAGCATCAACTACAACCCGAGCGGCTCCGGCGCCGGCGTCCAGGCGTTCATCCAGGGCACGGTGGCCTTCGCCGGCTCCGACTCGGCCCTCAAGGATGACAAGGGCGAGCCCGCCCAGGCCGACGCCCGGTGCAAGACCGGCAAGGCGATCAACCTGCCGATGGTGACCGGCCCGGTGGCCGTCGTCTACAACCTGCCGGGTGTGGACGGCCTCCAGCTCTCGCCGAAGACCATCGGCGGCATCTTCAACAGCAAGATCACCAAGTGGGACGACCCGGCCATCAAGGCGGACAACCCCAACGCGAAGCTGCCCTCGACCGCCATCCAGGCGTTCCACCGCTCGGACGAGTCGGGCACCAGCGACAACTTCACCAAGTTCCTCAAGGCCACGGCCGACTGGCCGTACGAGCCGGCCAAGGCCTGGCCGGCCGAGGCGCAGGGCCAGGGCGCCAAGGGCTCGGACGGCATCGCGTCCAGCATCAAGAGCACCGAGGGCGCGATCAGCTACGTCGAGCTCTCCTTCGCCGAGAACTCGCAGCTGCAGAAGGCCAAGGTCGCCAACGGCTCCGGCGAGTTCGTGGAGCTCAGCCCGGAGAGCGCCGCCAAGACCGTCGAGGCCGCGGAGATCACGGGCACCGGCAACGACCTCAAGCTCTCGATCGACTATGCCACCAAGGCCGCGGGCGCCTACCCGATCGTGCTCGTGACGTACGAGATCACCTGTGAGAAGGGCCTGTCGGCGGACGACGCGAAGCTGGTCAAGTCGTTCCTGACCTACACCTCCAGCGACGAGGGCCAGCAGGCGCTGACCAGCCTCGGCTACGCGCCGCTGCCGTCGAGCCTGCTCACCAAGGTCCGCACCGCGGTCGAGGCCATCTCCTAACAGATGACGACATCAACCAGAACCAGGGAGAGCGGGCCGGCCATGCGCCGGTCCGCCTTCCGGCGCAGCCGCGGCGACGGCCCGTTCCGCTTCGCCTCGACCGGGGCCGGTGTCGTCCTTCTGGCGATCATGGCCGCGATCGGGGTGTTCCTGGTCGTCAAGGCCGTCCCCGCCCTCCAGGCGAACACGTCCCACTTCCTGACCGAGCTGACCTGGCAGCCGAACGCCACCGAGCCCGTCTTCGGCATCGGGGCGCTCGCCTTCGGCACCGTGCTGAGCTCGCTGCTCGCGCTGGTCATCGCCACCCCGGTGGCGGTCGGGGTCGCGTTGTTCATCTCGCACTACGCGCCCCGGCGGCTCGCGTCCGTCCTGGGCTACGTGGTGGACCTCCTCGCGGCGGTCCCCAGCGTGGTGTACGGCCTGTGGGGCGTCGCCTTCCTCGTGCCGTTCATGCTCGGCCCGTCGAAGTTCCTCAACGACTACCTCGGCTGGATCCCGCTGTTCGGCGGCGACACCGTGGTCGGCAAGAGCATGCTCACCGCGTCGCTCGTGCTCGCGATCATGATCCTCCCCATCATCGCCGCGATCTCCCGCGAGGTCTTCCTGCAGGCCCCCAAGATGCAGGAAGAGGCCGCGCTGGCGCTCGGCGCGACGCGCTGGGAGATGATCAGGATGTCGGTCCTGCCGTTCGGCCGGCCCGGCGTCATCAGCGCCGCCATGCTCGGCCTCGGCCGCGCCATGGGCGAGACCATCGCGGTCGCGCTCATCTTCCCGGCGACGTTCAAGATCTCGTTCCAGATCCTCGGCCCGTACGGCAACAGCATCGCCGCCAACATCGCCAACGGCTTCGGCGAGGCGACCGAGGTGGGCCGCGGCGCGCTGATCGCCTCGGGTCTCGTCCTGTTCCTCATCACCCTGCTGGTGAACATGGCCGCCCGCTTCGTCATCGCCCGCCGCAAGGAGTACGCGAGGGCCGCAGCGTGACCGTACAGACCGGAATCCAACCCATCTCCGCCGCCCGGCGGGCGAAGGACCGCCTCGTCCAGGTGCTCGTCTACCTGGCGTTCGCGCTCGCGGTCATCCCGCTGCTGTCGGTGCTGTGGCTCGTCGTCAAGAACGGCATCGGCCGCTTCGACATGGAGTTCCTCACCCACTCCATGCGCAACATCGGGGCGCGAGACGCAGGCGGCGGCGCCTACCACGCCATCATCGGGACACTCGAACAGGTCCTGCTCGCCTCGCTCATCGCGGTCCCGATCGGCCTGCTCACCGCCGTCTACCTCGTCGAGTACGGCGAGGGCGGGCGACTGTCACGCATAATCAGCTTCTTCGTGGACGTCATGACCGGCGTCCCTTCCGTGGTTTCCGGGCTCTTCATCCTGGCCTTCTGGATCCTCGTGCTCGGCATGCCGTTCTCCGGCTTCGCCGGCGCGCTCGCCCTGTCGATCCTGATGATGCCGGTCGTGGTCAGGTCCGCCGAGGAGATGCTCCGCCTGGTGCCGCGGGAGCTGCGCGAGGCGTCGTACGCGCTGGGCGTGCCCAAGTGGCGCACCATCGTCAAGGTCGTGCTGCCCACGGCCTTCACCGGGATCGTGACCGGCGTCATGCTGGCCGTCGCCCGCGTCGCCGGTGAGACCGCGCCGCTGCTGCTGACCGTCTTCATCACCGACTCCATCAACAACGACCCGTTCAACGGGCCTCAGATGGGGCTTCCGCTGTACGTCTTCGATCAGGCCGGCCGTCCCACGGACACCGCGATCAACCGGGCCTGGACCGGCGCGCTCACGCTGATCCTGATCGTCATGCTGCTCAACCTGGTCGCGCGCCTCATCACCTGGTGGCGTTCGCCCGCGAGGAGGAGGTAAGGAATGGCCAAGCAGATCGAGGTCGCGGGCCTCGACGCCTACTACGGCTCGCACAAGGCGATCGAAGGCATCTCGATGACGATCGAGCCACGGTCGGTGACGGCCTTCATCGGCCCCTCGGGGTGCGGGAAGTCCACGTTCCTGCGGACCCTCAACCGGATGCACGAGGTCATCCCCGGCGCCCGGGTCGAGGGCAAGGTCCGCCTCGAGGACCAGGACCTGTACGGCGCGGACGTCGACCCGGTGTCGGTCCGCAGGACCATCGGCATGGTGTTCCAGCGGCCGAACCCCTTCCCCACGATGTCCATCTTCGACAACGTGGCCGCGGGCCTGCGGCTCAACGGCCGTCACTCCCGGTCGGAACTGGACGGCATCGTCGAGGAGTCGCTCAAGGGCGCCAACCTCTGGAACGAGGTCAAGGACCGGCTCAACAAGCCGGGCGCGGGCCTGTCCGGCGGTCAGCAGCAGCGCCTGTGCATCGCCCGCGCCATCGCCGTACGCCCGCAGGTGCTGCTCATGGACGAGCCGTGCTCGGCGCTCGACCCCATCTCGACGCTGGCGATCGAGGACCTGATCTCGCAGCTCAAGCAGGACTACACGATCGTGATCGTGACCCACAACATGCAGCAGGCCGCCCGGGTCAGCGACAAGACCGCGTTCTTCAACCTCGCCGCGCAGGGTCAGCCCGGCAAGCTCGTCGAGATGGACGAGACCTCGAAGATCTTCACCAATCCGGCCGAGAAGGCGACCGAGGACTACATCACGGGCCGCTTCGGCTGACGACCGCTTCCGGCTGACAGCATTGGAGGGACCTGGGTGACGGCACCCGCAGTGGAGGGGGACACTCGGACGGCGCCCATGCTCCTGGTGGCCGATCCGGACGCGGGCCTGGTGCGGCAGCTCTCGGCGGCCATGCAGGCCGAGGGCGTCGACGTGACCGGCGTACCGGACGGCGCCCAGGCGCTGCTGCAGGCCGGGGCGCTCCGGCCCGACGCCGTGCTGATCTGCGCCTCCCTTCCCATCGTCGGCCCCGTCGACTTCGTCCGCGCCGTACGGCTCATGCGAACCGTGCCCGTCCTGCTCGGCATCGACTTCGGGAGCGACGCCGAGCAGGCACTGCAGGCCCTGGAGGCGGGCGCCACGGCCTGCGTGGCCAGGCCATATCGCGTGCCCGAGCTTCTCCCCCTCGTCCAGGCGGCCTTCCGCCGGCAGGACAGCCACCGGACCGTGCTGACGATCGGCGACGTGGAGCTCGACGTGACGGCGTACCAGGTGAAGGTCGGCGGGCGCGTCGTGCACCTGCCGCTGCGCGAGTTCGAGCTGCTGCACTACCTGATGCGCAACGCGGACAGAACGGTCACCCGCGAGCAGATCATGCGCAACGTCTGGCACTCGACCGACGGGATGTCGACCAACACCATCGCCGTCCACGTCAAGCGCCTGCGCGCGCGGCTGGGCGACGTGGAGGACACGATGATCCAGACCGTCCGAGGAGTCGGGTATCGGCTGGTCAGCGGGTGAGAGTCTCCGGCCTCAGGAGAAGACCCGAGTGAGGTGTGCCAGACCGGCGTCCGCGTACGCCCGGGCGCCTGTCTGCAGGCCGTACGCGACGTCCTCCAGCAGCGCGCACCGCGCGTAGAAGACCGCCCGCTCGTGGCCGGCGTCGTCGTGGCGGCCCCGGTAGTGCGCCAGCGTCCGCTCGTAGATCTCGGGTCCGAGGTCCCGGTAGACGAGCGCGAGGTCGTACGCGGGATCGGCGATGGCCGCGTCCGTCCAGTCGATGACCCCCGTCACGGCGCTCGCCTCGACGTCCACCAGTAAGTGCTCGCTGCCCAGGTCGTTGTGGCAGAACGTCAGCCCGCCGGGCTCGTCGGGCTCGTCGGGCGCCGTGGTGCCGAGAAAGCCCTCGACCAGCCGCCGGGCGGCCGGCGGCACGTGGGCCACGATGTCCCGGTAGTGCCCTTCGGCCTCTTCCAGGAGCTCGGTCATCGGATAGGCGTCACGCGGCACGAACGCTTCCATCCGCTCCACCGGCGCCGCGTGGACCCGGCTGAGGAACTCGCCCAGGGGAGCCGCCAGGCGCGCGGGCTCCCTGACCGGGTGCAGGTTCAGCGGACGTCCGGGCAGCTTGCGGTACGCGAGGACGCCCGCCTCCTCGTCCACGAGGATCGGCTGCGGCACCGGCAGCGGCGACAGCTCGCTCACTGCGGCGAGCAACCCCGCCTCTCTCCTCACCATTTCGGCGCGGACAGCCGAATCGCCGGTCTTGCTCTGCCGTACGACGAGCTCACCGTTGACCTCGTACGCCGCGTTGTCCTGTCCCTCACCCAGCCGTTCTACGGTTCTGACCGCGTAGCCGGACAGGTGGCGGGCCAGCAAACGGATGATTCGCTCGGTCACCTCCGTAACCCTAGCCATAGGTAGGTACGAGATCGCGTCGGCCGAAGCTTGAAAGATGCCGCGGTGGGGGTTCGGTGGGGTCTGTGGGTCCGGTGGTGGGGTGTGTTGGTCATTTGGAGTGGGACGTGGTTTGGAGTGGGACGTCGTGTGTGCCGGGGACGTCGTGTGTGCCGGGGACGTCGTGTGGGGTGGGACACCGTCTGGGGTGGGACACCGTGTGGGCCGGGGACGCGTGTGGGGTGGGACGTGGTTTGGGGTGGGACGTCACTGCGCCGGTCGGAAGGTCCGGTCCTCGCGAAGCCCGCTCCGCTGGGCCTTCGCTGCGGTCCTCCCTCCCGCCCGCTCCGCTCCTCCCCTGTGCCAGCTCGCCCCACCCCTGGGCGGCCCCCCGCCCCCCGTCAGCAGCTATGGCGCCGGCCTCCGCCAGTCCCCGCGTGGCGTGCAGTCGCACCCCGGGAACGCCGTCACCACTCCCCGCGGACACCCTCACGCACGCCCCGGAACGCACCCCGCCGCCCGTCCACGCGCT
>NZ_JADBGC010000036.1:0-85950 GCF_014892245.1 Microbispora sitophila
ACCAGCTCAAACAGTTCCGCGCCCTGGCCACCCGCTACGACAAGACCGCTACCTCATACACCGCCGTGGTCACCATTGCAGCACTCCTGCTCTGGCTCTAGGCGACCACTATGAAGACAGGCCCTAGGCGCCGGCAGGGACGGCCACACCGGTTTGCGCTCTCTTTTGGCGCGATCTCTGCCCGCGTGCTGCCCGCAGACCCCGTCGCCAGGCGTCGGACGCCGTCACAGGACGGCAAGATCGCTACAGTCGTACGACACGAAAAAGACCAGCTCACACGACGTGTGGACTGGCCTTGATCTGGTGCCCCCTGCAGGATTCGAACCTGCGCACCCGGCTCCGGAGGCCGGTGCTCTATCCCCTGAGCTAAGGGGGCTCAACCGCTGATAAGGCTACCAGCACTTGAAGGCCGCTCGTGACATCATTACGGCCGCCGGGGGGCGCGGGCATGTGGATCAGCGAAAACCGCGCGCCCGCCCCGTCTCATTGGCTAGCTTTGCCGCCGTGGGCGAGCTTCTGGGACGCGTGCTGGTCGTGGATGACGACGAGGTCATCCGGCAGCTCATAGCGGTCAACCTGACCCTGGAGGGATTCGAGGTCGAGACCGCGTACGACGGGCAGGACTGCTTGGACCGCGTCCATGACGTGGATCCCGATGTGATCACGCTCGACGTGATGATGCCGCGTCTGGACGGCTGGGAGACGGCCACCCGGTTGCGGGAGGACCCGAGCACCCGGCACATCAAGGTCATGCTCATCACCGCCCGGGCCCAGGAGGACGACCGCAGGCGGGGGTACGACATCGGTGTCGACGCCTATCTCACCAAGCCATTCGACCCGGCCGAGCTGATCCAGATCGTACGGGACCTCGCCGAGGGCCCCGAGGCGCTCTGAGCCGCATTGGTCCACGGACACGGGCGCCGATTGGCCCGGGTGTGCGGGCCGCGACGCTTCTAGCCTCGGCAAGCGTGATCGACGCCTCGACGTTCCTGGTGTACGCGGCCGCCTCGGCGGCGGTGGTGGCCGTGCCCGGCCCCAACCATCTCTACATCGCCGCCCGGGGTGTGGCCCAGGGCCGCCGTGCCGGGGTCGCCTCGGCCCTCGGTGTGGAGACGGGCACGCTGCTCCACATCGCCGCGGCGGCGGCCGGCCTCTCCTATCTGCTCGCGCGGTCGGCAGGGCTGTTCGCGGCGGTGAAATGGGCCGGCGTCGCCTACCTTGCCTATCTCGGAGTCCGCGCCCTGACCGGCCGGGGCTCGGCCGGCGACGAGCCGAGGCCGCAGCCGCTGCGCCGGGTCTTCCTGGAAGGCGTCGTGGTCAACGTGCTGAACCCCAAGACCGTGCTGTTCTTCCTGGCGTTCCTGCCGCAGTTCGTGGATCCCTTCGGCGACGTGCCGGGGCAGGTCTTCCTGCTCGGGCTGGTCCTCGCCGTGATCGGGCTGGCCTCGGACCTCGTGTACGCGCTCACCGCCGGGTCGCTCGGCCGCCGCCTGCGCGCGAGCACGCTCAGGTACGCCTCGGGGGTGGTCTACCTGGCACTCGCCCTCGTCGCCGCGCTCAGCGGGGCCGGGCGTACGACGCGGGGCTGATCAGGCCGCGCAGGCGGACAGGTCCCGGGCCGCGGCGTCGATGAAACGGGCCAGCCACGCCGGATCGGCGAGCACGGTCAGGTGGCCCCGGCCCGGCACGTGCGTGAGGCTGCCGTCGGCGCAGGCCCGCAGGAACGCCTGCTCGTCGGCCCGGAAGGGGTCGCGGGTGCCGTTCAGCAGCCAGACCCGGCCGGGGTAGGCCGCCAGCGAGGCGAGCGGGTCTTCGGCCGTGACCGCCTCGACGACGGACGCCACGACCTCGCTGCTCAGCCCGCCCTCGATCATGGCGTCTCCGGCGGCCCCCGGCAGCATCCGGCGCAACGCCAAGCGACTCACCCCGTCGGCCAGCGCGGGGTTTCGGGCGGCCAGGCGCCCGGCGAGCCGGTAGGCGTACGCCCTGGGCCGGTCGGGCCGCGTTGTGCAGCCCATCGCGACCAGGCCCGCGACGAGGTCCGGGCGCCGAGCGGCGGCGGCGATGCCCACGTAGCCGCCGAGGGACAGCCCCACGACGAGCGCCCGTCCACCCAGGTCCGCGATCGCCTCCACGACGACGTCGCACGCCGCCTCCGTGTCGTACGGCAGGCCCCGGCGGCGGCCGTGGCCGGGCAGGTCGGGGGCGGCGGACGGGGCCCGCAGCAGCGCCCGGACCGGGGACCACATCGTGCCGCTCAACCGGGTGCCGTGGACGAAGACCACCGGCATGCTCATGACGCACCTCCTGGAACACAACGCAACGTTGCGTTGCATAGGCTCATTAAAACACAACGGTGCGTTGCAGTAGGCTCCCGCCATGGCCCCACGGAAGAAGGACGACATCCTCGACGCCGCGCTGCGCCTGCTGGCGGAGAAGGGATACGAGGGCCTGACCATCGAGGGCGTGGCCGAACGGTCGGGGGTCAACAAGACGACGATCTACCGGTGGTGGCCGTCGAAGGCCGCCCTGCTCGGCACGGCGCTGGTCGAGGCGCGGGCGCTCGACTTCGACGTGCCCGACACCGGGAGCCTGCGGCGCGACCTGCACGCGCTGCTGGACGGCCTGGCCCGGCTGCTCACCACTCCCCCGGCGGCGGACATCGCCGTCGCGGCGCTCGGAGCCGCCGCCAACAGCCCCGAACTCGCGCAGGCGGCCAGGGGCTTCTTCGCCGACCGGTTCGCCCGGGAGCGGCCGATCTTCGAACGGGCCCGGGAGCGCGGCGAGATCGCCGATTCCGCCGACCCCATGGTGATCATGGATCTGCTCGCCGGGGCGGTCTGGCTGCGGGTGGTATTCCGGCAATTGCCTCTGGACGATGGCTTTACCGAGCGGGCGGTGAACGCCGTACTCGATGGGGTAGGGCGGCCAGGGGATCCGAGGGCGGGCCGACCGGCGCGGGCCGGCGGCTGACCGGACGGATCGACCGGACGGCCCGGCCAGGAGTGCCACTGGCGGGCCCTCCGCGACGACGGGTTTTCGCGGTGCCGCGCACTCCATGCGCGGCGCGTACGCCCGGCGCGTCGTTCCCACGGACGTTCCATGACCTGCCGCGGTCACGTCCGCTCACGTCATTCGCGCACATCCCAGCCGCGCCGGCCACGTCAGGCCGCACCGTGTATGTCGCACCGTGTCATGCCGTGTCATGTCGTGCCCCAGCGCCGAGTGGAGGGAGCACACCGATGACCATGTCCAGCAAGCCGCCGAAACCTCATGGCAAACGGCCCCGGCTGCTCCTCGGAGTCGCCGCGGCGCTCACCCTCGCCACCGGCGCCGGCCTCGCCGTGGCGGGCGCACCGGGCCAGGACCAGCCGCGGTTCGTCCAGGCGGGACAGCTCCGGCCCGGTCCGGAACGGTTCGGCATGTCCGAGCTCGCCCTGCTCCAGCTCGGACAGCCCCAGCAGCCGCGTACGTCCCGCGACTACCAGACCTTCACGAGCCAGACGGGCTCGGTGGACTCGGTGCGGAGCGGCGCCCTCACGGTGGACGGCCGCACCTACACGGTCGACGAGTCGACCAGGATCGTCGCGGACTACAAGGGCCTGCAGGGGATCCAGCAGGGCGACCAGGTGTGGGTCGTGGGCACGACCGGCGGCAGCCCGAGGGCGATCATCGTCGCGGACGCCAGCCGCCCGGCCCTGCCGGGGCACGGCGGAGGCGGCGCACCCCCGGCACAGACCCCGCAGACTCCGCAGACTCCGTCCGCGCCCGTCACGCCCAGCGAGTCGGCGTCGCCGGAGACCGTCTCGCCCACCGGGTGACGTACGTTCGGCCGAGGGACATGGGCGGGACCCGGAACGGCCCCCGCCCATGGCGCGGCGGTCAGGACGTGGCGAACGTGAACCAGTTGAGGTTGACGAAGTCGGCCGGCTGGCCGCTGCTGAAGGTGATGTAGACGGTGTGGGTGCCGGTCGTCGGCGTGATGTTGGCCGGGACGGTCGTCCAGCTCTGCCAGCCGCCGGTGTTGCCGACGGCGAAGTCGCCGATCGGGGTCGCCGTCCGGCTGTCGAGCCTGACCTGTACGAGGCCGCTCACGCCGGCCGCCGCGCCGGAGGCGACCCTGGCCTTGAACTGCCGCGCCGCCGTCGAGCCGAAGTTGACGCCGTCGTAGCGCAGCCAGTCGCCGTTGGAGATGTAGCCGACGTTCTGGCCGCCGCCGCTGTCCTGGGTCGTCTCCACCTGCGTGCCGCTCTGCGCCTGGTAGTTCTCCGCCTGGATGGTGGACCGGGCGTCCACGCCACCCGGCGGGGGCGAGCTCGGCGGCGGGCTGCTGGTCGCGCCGCTCTGCCACACGGCCACGTAGTCGACCACCATCGGCCGCCCGGACACGGTGGCGGAGGTGGGCGTGGTGAACCCGGCCACACCGTTGGGGAAGCCACCGCCGATGGCGACGTTGAGCAGGATGAAGTATCCGGCGTGGGAGGTCATGTTCGACCACGTCGTGGCGTCGAGCTGGCTCTGGCTGATGCTGTGGAACTGCTGGCCGTCCACGTACCACCGGAGCTGGTTGGGGCTGACGCTGCGGTCCCACTCGAACCGGTAGGTATGGAAGGCCGACTGACACGTCGAGCCGGGGCAGGCCCGGCTGTTGCCCAGGCCGTTGGTCTCGTTGCACGGCCCGTTGGGGTTCACGCCGCAGTGCAGGGTGGCCCAGACCGTGTTGAGCCCGTTCACGTTCTCCATGAAGTCGAACTCGCCGATGGAGGGCCAGTTCTGGTAGTTGCCCCGGTAGGGCGCGCCGAGCGCCCAGAAGGCCGGCCAGTAGCCGAGGGCGGCGTCGCCCGTCACGTTCGGCATCTGGATGCGGCCCTCGATGCGCAGGACGCGGCCGTCGGCCGGCTTGAAGTCGGCGCGGCGGGTCTCGATCCGCGCGGAGGTCCAGTTCTGGCCGCTGCCGATCGGGGTGATGCGCAGGTTGCCGCTGCCGTCCAGGCTCAGGTTGGAGGTGCTGGACGTGTAGTTCTGGATCTCGCCGGTGCCCCAGTTGCCCGGGCCTCCGGGGTACGAGTGGCCGGTGTCGATGATCCAGTTGGTGGACGACGGAAGCGAGCCGGCCGCGCCGTCGAAGTCGTCCGACCAGACGAGCGACCAGCCGGACGGCGTCCCGGGCACCGACGCGTCGGCGGGCCGTACGGCGAGGGCCACGACCGCGGCGGCCACGGCGAGCAGCGCAAGCACCGGGCGCCGCCATGGGGAGTTGAGCACACGCATGAGTACCTCTCTCCTCGGTCCGGTCGTCACGGCGGGGGGATTGGGGGGTGCGGGTGGCCTCACGGAGCGAAGACGGTGGACGTCTGGAATGGCCGGACGGCGGCGTCCGGAGAGGGTCGTGAGGGCCCGCGTACCGCGACCGCGGACCTCTTGAGCGACACTGTCCCCTCTGGGTCTCACTGGCGTCAAGGGGATCTGTGAAATCCGAGAGAGCGTTCTCTCAGAGTCGCCGACGACAAAACCCTTAGCGCGAGAGCGCTCTCCAGAGTCAGGAGCCCCGGCCCCAGCGATGAACGCCGTAGCCCATCAGCAGCAGGCTCACCGCGCCGGCCACGGCCCGCCAGGTGTTCCAGGTGGTCCACCGGGCCGAGTAGTCCGACCAGATGCGGGCGGCGGCCTCGGCCGGGTCGCCGTGGGCCGCCGCGGCGGCCAGGGCGTCGTTCATCGGCACGTTCACCGCGGCCGTGATCAGGATCACGCCCAGGGCGTACACCGCTGCCGCCGCGAAGAACGGCCAGGCCGCGCCGGAGTGAGAGGTGGTCAGCAGCAGGGCGCCCGCCCCGGCGGCGGCGACCGGGGCGAGGACGAACGCCGCCAGGAACACCGGATTCTGGATCTTGACGTTGACCGCGTTCATCACGTCGATCGCCGAGGGGGCCGACGCCGCGTTCAGACCCGGCATGACCCCGACCGAGAACCCGAAGAAGGTGCCCGCCATCCCGGCGGTCATGAGCATGGACACGGCTGCCGCAACAGCGGCCAGGAGGTACGTCATGACACCCTCGCCGCGGCGCGGGCGCCGCTGGTGATCAGGATCTGCGCTGTCGTCATGGCGATCAGTCAACCGGCGGACGGCGTCGGGCGACATCGCCGAGACGCTCGACCGCATATCCGGCCGTCTACGATTCCGGGCATGGACGCGCTGGCCGACCTCCTCGACGGACCCAGGGCGCGGGGGGCCTTCCTGCTGCGGGCGACGCTGAGCCCGCCCTGGTCGGTCCGGATCCAGGACGAGGCGCCGCTGTGCCTGGTCGCGATGGTGCGCGACGAGGCGTGGATCATCCCGGACGAGGACCGGGCCGTACGGGTGGGCCCCGGGGACGTGGCGGTCGTGCGCGGTCCCGCTCACTACACGGTCGCCGACGACCCGGCGACCGCCCCGCAGGTCGTGATCCACCCCGGGCAGGTCTGCACCACGCCGGACGGCCGCGGCCTGTCGGCGGATATGGACCTGGGCACACGCAACTGGGGCAACGACCCGGACGGCTCGGCCGTGATGCTCATCGGCACCTACCAGATGCGCGGCGCGGTCACCCAGCGGCTGCTGGCGGCGCTGCCCACGCTGCTGGTGCTGCGCGGCGACTCCTGGGACGGCTCCCTCGTCACGCTGCTCGGCCGGGAGATCGTCAAGGACGAACCAGGCCAGGAGGTGGTGCTCGACCGCCTGCTCGACCTGCTGCTGATCGCCGTGCTGCGGACATGGTTCTCCCGCCCGGACGCGCAGGCGCCGGGCTGGTATCGGGCGCACGGCGACCCGGTGGTGGGGCCGGCGCTGCGGATGCTGCACGCCGACCCGGCCCACCCGTGGACGGTCGCCGAACTGGCGGTCCGGGCGGGGGTCTCCCGCGCCGCACTGGCACAGCGGTTCGCGAAACTGGTCGGCGAGCCGCCGATGGCCTACCTGACCGGGCTTCGGCTGGCGCAGGCGGCCGACCTGCTGCGTGAGACGGACGCGACACTGGAGGCCGTGGCCCGGCGGGTCGGCTACGGCACCGCGTTCGCGCTGAGCTCGGCCTTCAAGCGGGAGCGCGGCGTGAGCCCGCAGCGGTATCGGGAGGGCCTGAGCCGCCCAACCGGCTGAGATCGGCCCGGGACGAGGCCCGCGTACGTGACCCTGTCAGTGATCGGCGGGCGTTCGTCTCGCTCAGGACTGCCGTGGTGACACAAGGACAGCGGCCGCAGCAGCCCTGCCGAGGCATCGAGCACGGCGACAGCCTGCTTGACGCCCAGGACCGTTTCCGACGGTCATGTCATAGCGTCTGCCGAGATGACCACGAAGGGGCACATGAGGATGAGCGACGAACTGGTGGAGCTGACTGTTACCGATGCCCGAGCCTGGCGGGAATGGCTCAGCGAGCACCACGACAGCTCGGCAGGGGTGTGGCTGGTCCTCGCCAAGCAGAACACGACCCAGCCCACCAGCCTGACCTATGACCAGGCGCTCGACGAAGCCCTGTGCTACGGCTGGATCGACGGCCGGCTACGACGGCGGGATGAAATCACCTTCTACCGGCGCTTCACCCCTCGGGCGAGGCGAAGTCCCTGGTCGGCGCGGAACGTTTCCATCGTCACCCGTCTGATCAGCGAGGGACGGATGCATCCGGCCGGAATGACCGAGGTCGAACGCGCCAAGGCCGACGGCCGCTGGGACACGGCCTACGCGGGACAAGCCGGCATCGAGGTGCCGGCCGACCTGGCCGCCGCATTGGCCGCGAACCCCCCGGCGCAAGCCATGTTCGACATCCTCACCTCCCAGAACCGCTACGCCGTCCTCTACCGGATCGCGAACGCCAAACGCGCCGACACCCGAGCCCGCCGCCTCACCCAGTTCGTTGAAATGCTCGCCCGCGGCGAGACGATCCACCCGCAAAAGCGCACACTCGGCGGCTGAACGCCGGACCCCTCCTCTCCCCGCCTCGCTCCTCACGCCCACGCGCATGGCGGCTCCGCGGGCGGCCAGACCCGGGCCCGCCCAGCGCCCGATGAACCCGTCATGGGCGCAGGCTCGGCTCAGCAGCACGATCGCGAGAGCGCTCTCTGACGAGCGCGAGCCGCCACTTCCGCCCATCCGACGGGTTTTCCTCGGTCCCTCACACGACGCGGGACGGCACCCCCATGCTGCGCCAATAGCCGTGGGAGCGCTCTCACCAGCAACGACAGTGACTTGAGATAACGGGAATCGTTACTGATCAGCCACTTGACGGCCTCACGGCCGACTCCCACTCTTGTGCGAGAGCGCTCTCTTCAAGATCGATTTCATATGCGGAACCCAAGGAGGGTTCATGGGCACTCCCCACACGGGCCGCCGGGTCGTCCGGTTCGTCGCCCCCATGCTCGCCGCCTCCCTGCTCACCCTCACGGCGTGCGGCGGGGGCGGATCCGACGCCAAAACCGGCGACGGCCAGTCCACCGAGAAGATCAAGCTCAGCGTCGGGCTCTTCGGCGACTTCGGCTTCAAGCCGCTCTACGAGGAGTTCAAGAAGACGCACCCCAACGTCGAGATCGAGGAGCGCCAGGCGGCGTACGCCGACCACCACACCAACCTCGCCGCGCACCTCGCCACCGGGGCGGGCGCCGCGGACGTCGAGGCGATAGAGGTGGGCTACATCAGCCAGTTCACCTCGCAGCCCGACAAGTTCTACGACCTGAAGCAGTACGGCCTCGACAAGCGCCAGGGCGAGTACCTCGACTGGAAGTGGCAGCAGGGCCTCGCCCCGAGCGGCGCCCTCCTCGGCCTCGGCACCGACGTCGGCGGCCTGGCCATGTGCTACCGCACCGACCTGTTCGAGAAGGCCGGCCTGCCGAGCAAGCGCGACGAGGTGTCGGCCCTGTGGCCCACCTGGGAGCAGTACATCGAGACCGGCAGGAAGTTCGCCGCCAAGGCGCCCAAGGACGCCAAGTTCTTCGACAGCCCCGGCGAGATCTTCCGGGCCATCATCGCCCAGGCCCCGGTCGGCGTGTACGACGCGCAGGACAACATCGTCGTCGCCACCAACCCCGACGTGAAGAAGGCGTGGGACCTGTCGGTCCAGATGATCGACGCCGGCCTGTCCGCCAAGATCGGCGCGTTCACGCCGGAATGGAACACCGGCTTCGCCAAGGGCTCGTTCGCGACCGTGATCTGCCCCGCATGGATGACCGCCTACATCCAGGACCAGGCCAAGAACGCGGCCGGCAAGTGGGACATCGCCACCGTCCCCGGCGGCGCGGGCAACTCCGGCGGCTCCCACCTCACCGTGCCCAAGCAGAGCAAGCACCCCAAGGAGGCCGCCGAGCTGATCGACTTCCTGACCTCGGCGCAGAACCAGGCCGCGGTGTTCAAGGCGATCGGCAACTTCCCGTCGATCCCCTCGCTGTACGACCAGCCGGACATCCAGAACTTCACGAAGGACTTCTTCAACGACGCCCCCGTCGGCAAGATCTACTCCGACGCCGCGAAGAACCTCAAGCCGCAGCACCTCGGCCCCCGCGAGGGCGACGTGCGCACGGCCATCGGCAACGGCATCGGCCGGGTCGAGCAGGGCAAGCAGTCGCCCGACGAGGCGTGGGCCCAGGTCCTCAAGGACGTGGAAGGCATCAAGTAGTCCGTCGCAGGCAGGGCCCCCCGGACGATCCGTGCGATCCGCTCCGGGGGCCCTGCTCAGAGGAGGATCTCCCATGGCATCACCACCGGGCGGGTCCCTGCGGACCGTGGCGCCCTCCCCCGGCGGCCCCCCGTCCGCCTTGCGCCCGCCGGCGCGTCCGCGAGCGGCGTCGGGCTGGCGCTCCCGCCTGCACCGGCTGGACCGGCAGGCCTCGCCGTACGTGTACGTCGCGCCGTTCTTCCTGCTCTTCGCGGCCTTCGGCGTCTTCCCGCTCATCTACACGGCGTGGGTGTCGCTGCACGACTGGAACCTACTGAGCAGCGACAACCCCTTCATCGGCCTGGGCAACTACAAGGCGCTGTTCGCCGACGGCTACTTCTGGAACGCGGCGTTCAACACGCTGTCGATCGGCGTCCTCTCCGCGGTGCCGCAGTTGCTGCTCGCGCTCGTGCTGGCACACCTGCTGAACCGGCCGCTGCGGGCGCAGACGCTGTTCCGCATCACGCTCCTGCTGCCCAACGTGACCAGCGTCGTTGCGGTGGTGGTCATCTTCAGCCAGCTCTTCGGGCGCGACTTCGGGCTGATCAACATGGTGCTCGAATGGCTCGGGTTCGGCCGGATCAACTGGCAGGCGGGCGTGGCCACCTCGCACGTCGCCATCGCCGTAATGATCATGTGGCGGTGGACCGGCTACAACGCGCTCATCTACCTCGCCGCCATGCAGGCCGTGCCGAAGGAGATCTACGAGGCGGCGACCCTCGACGGCGCGTCCAGCCTCAAGCAGCTGTGGGGCATCACGCTCCCGATGATCCGGCCGACCGTCATCTTCACGGTCATCGTCACCACGATCGGGTCGATGCAGATCATCGCCGAGCCGCTGCTGTTCGGCGCACAGGTCAGCAACGGCGCGGCGGCCACGGGCGGCACCGACCGCCAGTTCCAGACCCTGGCCCTCTACCTGTACGAGAAGGGCTTCCGAAGCTTCGAGTTCGGCTACGCCTCGGCGGCGGCGTGGATGATGTTCCTGCTCGTGGTCGTGGTCGTGGCGTTCAACTACCTCGTCGTACGGCGCATGCGTGGAGGACTCGATGTTTAGGGCCCGGACGGTCAAAGCGCTGCGCGGGCATCCGCTCACCTATCTCACCCTCGTGGCGGTGGCGTTCTTCTCGGCGTTCCCGGTCTACTGGAGTGTGATCGTCGCGTCGCACGACAACGCGGCGCTGGCCGAGGTGCCGCCGCCGCTGCTGCCCGGCGGCAACTTCTTCGCCAACGTGCAGCGGGTCTTCGACACCGCGCCGTTCGCGCTGGCGCTGCTCAACTCGTTCGTCGTCGCCGGGACGATCACGGTGTCGGTGATGTTCTTCTCCACCCTGGCCGGCTTCGCGTTCGCCAAGCTGCGCTTCCGCGGCCGCAACGTGCTCCTGCTGATGACCGTCGTGACGATGATGGTCCCGACGCAGCTCGGCATCATCCCGCTCTACATGCTGATGATCAAGCTGGAGTGGACCGGCACGATGTACGCCGTGATCGTCCCGGCCCTGGTCAACGCGTTCGGCGTGTTCTTCATGACGCAGTACCTGAGCCGCGCGCTGCCGACCGAGCTGCTGGAGGCGGGCCGGATCGACGGGTGCGGCACGGCCCGGCTGTTCTGGCACGTCGTGCTCCCGGCCGCGCGGCCCGCGGCGGCGGTGCTCGGCATGCTCACGTTCATGACGGCCTGGAACGACTACTTCTGGCCATTGGTGGTCCTCACCCCGGACAATCCCACTGTGCAGGTCGCGCTGTCGCAGCTCGCCAGCGGCTACGTGCGGGACTTCACGCTCGGCCTCACGGGCACGGCGGTGGCGACCCTGCCGCTGGTGCTCATCTTCGTCCTGCTCGGCAAACAGATCATCGGAGGCATCATGCAGGGGGCGGTCAAGGGATGACGGCGACGACCATGGCATCTCGGGGGACTGGATCGTCCAAGATGGTCTTCCCTGACGGCTTCGTCTGGGGCGCCGCCACGGCGGCCTACCAGATCGAGGGCGCCGCCGCCGAAGACGGAAGGGGCCCCTCGATCTGGGACACCTTCTCCAAGATCCCGGGCAACGTGGCCGACGGCCACACCGGCGACGTCGCCTGCGACCATTACCACCGCTACGCCGAGGACGTGCGGCTCATGGCCGGCCTGGGCCTGGCGGCCTACCGGTTCTCCGTGGCCTGGCCGCGGATCCTGCCCACCGGGGCCGGGCAGGTGAACGCCGCCGGCCTCGACTTCTACGACCGGCTGGTGGACGAGCTGCTCGCCCACGGCATCACGCCCTACCCGACGCTGTACCACTGGGACCTGCCGCAGACGCTGGAGGACGCCGGCGGCTGGGCCGTACGGGACACCGCCGCGCGCTTCGCCGACTTCGCCGCCGTCGTGCACGAACGGCTCGGCGACCGCGTCCGCACCTGGACGACCCTCAACGAGCCGTGGGTGGCCGCCTTCCTCGGCTACTGCTCCGGGGTCCACGCCCCGGGCAGGCGCGACCCGGCCGCCGCGTTCCGCGCCGCCCACCATCTGCTGCTCGGCCACGGGCTGGCGGCACAGGCCCTGCGCGCGGCCGGGGCCGCCGAGGTCGCGCTCACCCTCAACCTCGCGCCGGTCATCCAGACGGACGACGGCCACCAGGAGGCCGCACGCGTGGATGCGCTGATGAACCGGCAGTTCCTCGACCCGGCGCTGCGGGGCCGCTACCCGGAGGACGTGCTGGAGATCGCCGCCCGCCACGGTGGCCTGGACCACGTCAGGGACGGCGACCTGACCGTCATCCACCAGCCGATCGACCTGCTCGGCATCAACTACTACAACCCGTCCTTCGTGTCGGCCGCGCCCGGCGAGCCTGCCAACCCCGCCTTCCCCGGCACTGAAGGCATCCGCTTCGAGCCACCGACCGGCCCGACGACCGCGATGGACTGGCCCATCGAGCCGTCCGGCCTGGAGACCCTGCTCGTACGGCTGTCGCGCGACTACCCCGAGGTCGGGCTGCTCGTCACGGAGAACGGCGCGGCCTTCGACGACCACCTCACGGGCGATGAGGTACACGACGACGACCGGATCGGCTACCTCGACGGCCACCTGCGGGCGGCGCACGCCGCGATCGCCGCCGGTGCGGACCTGAGGGGTTATCTCGTATGGTCGCTCCTGGACAACTTCGAGTGGGCCTACGGCTACCACAAGAGGTTCGGCATCGTGTACATCGACTTCGAGACCCAGCGACGCGTTCCCAAGGACAGCGCGCTGTGGTATCGAGACGTCATCAAACGCAACGCGCTTCAGGGGTGAATGGATGAAACGACCCACTCTGGAGGCGGTGGCGGCGCGGGCAGGGGTGTCCCGCGCCACCGTCTCCCGGGTCGTCAACGGGCAGATGACGGTGACACCGCAGATCAGGGATGCCGTGATGCGCGCCGTGGACGAGCTGGGATACGTCCCCAACTCGGCGGCGCGCAGTCTCGTCACCCAGCGGACCGACTCGATCGCGCTGGTCGTGTCGGAGCCGCCGACCAGGGTCTTCTCCGAGGACCCGATGTTCTCCACGGTCATCCGCTCGGCCAGTCTGGAACTCGAGGCCGCCGACAAGCAGGTCGTGCTCATGCTCGGCGGCTCGGCCCAGAGCCACGCGAGGATCGAGCGCTACATCGCCAGCGGCCACGTCGACGGGGTCATGCTGATCTCGATGCACGGCGCCGACCCGCTGCCCTCCGCCATCGCGCGGATGGGCGTCCCCGTCGTCTCGTACGGCAGGCCGGCCGTGCCGGTGCCCCTGCCGTACGTGGACAACGACAACGTGGGCGGCGCGGAGAAGGCGGTGCGCCACCTGCTGGACAGCGGGCGGCGGCGCATCGCCACGATCGCCGGGCCGCAGGACATGATCGGCGGCCAGGACCGGCTCAAGGGCTATCGCGACGCGCTGCGCGAGTCCGACCGGCGGTCGATCGTCGCCGTCGGGGACTTCACCCGCGAGTCCGGCGCCGTCGCCATGCGCCACCTGCTGCAGGACGACCCGGACCTGGACGCCGTCTTCGTCGCCAACGACCTCATGGCCATCGGGGCGCTGCAGACCCTGCGCCAGGCGGGCCGCCGGGTGCCGGACGACGTGGCGGTCGTCGGGTTCGACGACATCGAGGCGGCCCGCTACACCGAGCCCCCGCTGACCACGATCAGGCATCCGATCATCGAGCAGGCCGCCGCGATGGTCCGGCTGCTGCTGGGCCTGTTCAAGGACGGTTCGGCCGACCCGGTGATCCTCCCCACCGAGCTCGTCGTCCGGGGCTCCGCCTGAACGGGCGGGGCGATCAGGACGCCGTGGTCAGCGACTCGACCGGCAGGCCGGCCTCGACCCAGTCCTGGATGCCCTCCCGATACTTGCGCACGTCGGTGTATCCGAGCGCGGTCAGCCGGTTGGCCACGGCCTGGCTGTTGGGGCAGGACGGATTCGAGCAGTAGGTGACGATCGAGGCGTTCTTGTCCGGCAGCAGTTCGGCGGCCCTATCGGCGACCTCGGCCTCCGTCAGCGGGATCGCTCCCGGAAGGTGCTGCTGCGCGTAGTAGTCGCCGCCCAGCGCGTCGACGACGGTGACGGCGCCGGCCTCGATGGCGGCCTTGAGCTCGTCCCTGCTGATGAGAGCGGTCATTGCGTCCTCCAAGTAACTGGACTACAGTCCGGTTGTGTGAACAGCTCGAAAGCTACCGGACCGCAGTCCGGTTCGTCAAGAGATCTCGTCTCCCTGCTGGGAGACCCACCTCGTGAACGCGCGGACGCCGCCCGTAACCGGCGACGGGTGCTGGAGGCGGCGGCGAAGCTGTTCCGGGAGCACGGCGTCGAAGCCGTTTCGATGGACGCGGTGGCGGCGGAGGCCGGGGTGGGCAAGGGCACGCTCTTCCGCCGGTTCGGGGACAAGTCGGGGCTCGTGGCGGCCCTGCTCGACGACAAGGAACGGGAACTGCAGGAGCGAATCCTGTCCGGACCGCCGCCGCTGGGGCCCGGCGCCTTACCGGGCGAACGGGTGCGGGCGTTCGTCGCGGCCTACGCCGGTTACCTCTTCGAACACCTCGATCTGCTGCGCGTCTCCGAGACCGCGAGCCCCGGCGCCCGGTATCGGATCGGCTCCTATCGTTTCTGGCACCGCCACCTGGCGATCCTGCTGGCCGAGGCGCGCCCCGGCGCGGACGCCGACTATCTCGCCCACGCGCTGCTCGCCCCGCTGGCCGCCGAGCACGTCACCGCCGTGCTGCGCGAGTGCGACACCGCGCGGGTCGCCGCAGGTCTGGCCGTCCTCGTGGACGCCCTGGTCAACGACCGGCCGTGACCACAGACCGTGACCCAAGGCCGTGGCGGCGGCACACGACGGGCACTTCGGCCGTGGTCAGCTCCGGAAGCAGGCGCCGGTGGTCAAATGCCGGTGGTCAGATGCCCGTGCTCAGGCGAGCGCCTCGGTGATGCGGCCGAGCGCCTGGAAGGGCGCCAAACCGTACGCGTAGAAGTCGGCGGCCCCGGCCCCCGCCGTACGGGCCGCGCGGACCTTGGCGGCCAGCCGGTCGGCGGAGTCGGTGTCCGGGGCGCCCGGGCGCAGCACGACCCTCAGCTCGGGGTTCTTGCCCACCGAACGCCGGTAGGCCGCGACGTCGTCGGCCACCCGGGCGGGGTCCCTGGCGTATCCGAGGACCGCGAACGACGGGACCAGGTCGCCGAGCGCCACCAGGTCGATCCCGAGCTGCCAGGAGTCGTGCGCGGCCAGACCGGCCGAGGGCAGCCCGTGGGCGTAGCCCTTGGCCGCGCCCGTCGCGTCCATGAACGTCAGCCGCGCGCCTTCGGCCGTCACCGCCGCCGCGACCTCCCCCACCAGCGACGTGACGCTCTCTGAGCGGGCCCGCGCGTACGCCACCGCCTCGGGACCGGCGTAGGCCGTCAGCGCCGCCCGCGTGACCTCGCCCTCGGCGGGGGGATCGCCGTCGAGCACGCCCCCGACGATCCTGGCGCACTCCTGCCTGGCCACCTCGGCGTTCACCCCGAGGTCGGCGGCCCGGCGCATGCAGTGGGCGCAGAAGCACAGGCCGAACAGGAAGGCGTCCATCGGGCCCAGCGCCACCAGGCACCGCTCGTACGCGAAGGCCCCGAAGTGCAGCGATTCGGCCACGACCGTGTCCACTCCCTGCCGGGCGACGGCCCGGGCCAGGGCCACCGCGTACGCCCGCACGTCGGGGTGCGAGGGGCACAGGTCGGCCGGGGAGCCGTGGTCGCCGAAGCAGTTCTCCACCGTCACGTCGGGGTGGGCCAGGCCCAGGGTGGCGTTGTGCAGGAACACCGTCCAGCCGTGCAGCCGCATCCCCCGGTCCGCGCAGGCCCGGTGGAGTTCGTCGAGCGGCCGGTCCTCCGCCCCGTGCTGCACGGGCGGAGTCAGGCGCAGCCCGCCGAACAGGTCGTCCGGCGGGGGGAAGTGGACGCCGTCGCGGCGCAGCGTCAGCCGCGACGCGCCGTGCGGGGTCACGTCCCTGGCCTGATGGTAGGCCGCGGCCACCGCGACGCCTCGCACGCCGTACGCCGAGGCCCGGTCGAGCAGCCCTCGCACGCCCTCGGCGCGCAGGTCCTCGACGAAGACGTACAGGGCGCTGTCCATCGTCAGCGGCCCGCGTACGCCACGAAGTCGATCTCGACGAGGATGTCCATGAGATCGGAGCCCACGGTGGTGCGCACCGGGTAGGGACGGGTGAAGTAGGACTGGTAGACCTCGTTGAACGCCGCGAAGTCCTCCTTCAGGTTCTGCAGGTGGACCGTCGCCTTCACCACGTCGTCGAACGTCAGGCCGCGGGCCTCCAGCACCGCCCCGAGGTTGCGCATCGTCCGGTGCGTCTGGGCGGCCACGTCGTCGCCCACGACCTCGCCGGTCTCGGGGTCGAGCGGCCCCATCCCGGAGGTGTAGAGGAAGTCGCCCACCACGAGCCCTTGCGAGTACGCGCCGATCGGCGGGGCCCCGGCGGTCGTACGGATCTCCTGCTTGCCAGCCATTGTCACCGCTCCATCAGAAACACGTATTGATCAAATCAATCACGATGTCGTCGTCGTCCACCACGGGGATGACGCGCCATTTGTCGAAGGCCGTACACGGATGGGACAGCCCGAACGCCACCAGGTCTCCCGGGCGCAGCCCGGCGTCGCCGCTGAGATAGGCGTGCTGGTCCTGCACCTTGACGACCGTCACCCCGGTCAGCGACTCGGCCGGGCCCCGGCCGCCGCGCCGTACGGCCCTGGGGAACGGCAGGTGGATGTCGTACGGGACGTCCCGCTTGCCCATCCCGACCAGCACGAGACCGGGCTCGGGCACGGACAGGACCTGGGCCCAGACCTCCAGTGCCGGCCACAGCTCGCCCTCCAGCCGGTTGTACGGCGTGTGCTCCCGGTAGTAGCCGTCGTCGTGGGCGATGTAGGCGCCGCTGCGCAGCACCACGGTCGCGCCCAGCTCGCCGGTCAGCGGCGCGAGCTCCTCGGCCACCAGGTCGAACCACGAGCTGCCCCCGGCGGAGACCACCATGGGGCCGGGCGCCTCCGGCGCGAGCGTCCGCGCCGCGCGGGCCAGGTCGCGCAGGAACCCGCGCACCTCGGCGGCCTCGTGGTGGGTCCCCTCGTATCCGGCGACCCCGGCCAGCTCGGTCCCCCTGGCCTGCCGCGCCGCGCGGGCCACCGCCAGCAGCTCGTCCTGGCCGCGGCAGCCGGTCCGGCCGCCCGGGTGGCCCAGCTCGACCAGCACGCGGAACGGCACGTCGCCGGCCATCTCGTCGAGCACACGCACGCCCTCGACCGAGTCGGCGTAGCAGAGGAAGTCGAAGCGCCCGATCTCTCCGGCCAGCCAGCGCAGCGCGCCGCGGTCGAAGATCTCGTTGGCCAGCAGCACGCGGGGGACGCCGAAGGAGCGGTGGACGAGCACCTGGCCCGGCGTCGCGGCGGTGATCCCCCACGCCCCGGCGTCGAGCTGGGCCCGCACGAGCTGCGGCGACATCGTGGTCTTGGCGTGCGGCGCGAAGGCCAGCCCGTGCCGGTCGGCGAAGCGGGCCAGCGTCGCGATGTTGTGGTCGAGGGCCGAGCGCCGTGCCGTCATCACCGGCCAGGTGAACGCGTCGTCGAACAGGGAGTGCCGGGCCTCGGCGAACTCCCGGCCGCCGATCGGCTCGCCCGGCCACAGGAAGCCGCGCGTACGCGCGTCGACGACGATCTCGGGGAGCCCACGCCGTGTGTCCTGCCGGGGGCCGTCCGCGAAACCCACGCCGCCCCCTCGTTGTCCCGGTTCAGACCACCTTGTGGATCGTACTGGACCACCACTGCGGAGGTAGACTCGCGACCTCGCACCGCAGTGATCACGAATGGAATCGAGATGAGCGGCGACGTACGACTCGAACGGGCCAGGGATCTCTACGAGCAGGCGGTCTTCGGCGGCGACGCCGCGGCTCTCGCCGAGGCCGACCGGGAGCTGGACGCGGTGGAAGCCGACCTCGCCACCGCGGGAACGGGACGGGACATCGGCGCGGTCGAGGCCGGTCTCGCGCTGGCCCGCGGCCGGGTCGTCCACGCGCGGTTCCTCGAACACCGTGAGGAGGACCCCCGCGAGCTCGAGCTGTTCGAGCGGGCCGCCGATCTCTACCGGCGGCTCGGCGACGTGCGCGGCGAGGGCGAGGCGCTCTTTTGGATCGGCTGCTTCCACCAGGTCGTACGGCACGACGACGACGCGGCCGGGCCCGCGTTGCGGCGGTCGCATGAGCTCGCTGCGAAGGCCGGGGACAGGCTGACGATGTCCTACGCGCTCAGGCACCTGGGCATCGCCGAGCACAGGGCCGGACGGCTGGAGACGGCGCGGGAACGGCTGGAGGAATCGGTGCGGCTGCGCCGGGAGCTCGGCTTCCATCCGGGTGTCGCCGCCAACCTGGTCGGACTGGCCTACATCGCCGCCGCCGAGGGCCGCAGGGACGACGCCCTGCGGCTGCTCGACGAGGCGGCCGCCCTCGCGGAAGAGAGCGGGGCCCTGGGCATCGCCCGGCACGTGGAACAGGCGCGTACGGCCTTGTGATCACGGCCGGGCGACCCCGGGGGCGGGTCGCGTCACGCCTCCGCCGATTCCGCGAATCGCCCTTCATTCGATGACACGTTCGAGATAGGGTTGGCTGCCTCACACGCGTCGAAGAGGAGCGACTCCATGACCGAGCCCAGGACCCACACCCTTGAGGTGCCCGGCTGCGTTCTCCACTACGACGTACGCGAGGCCGAGGGAACCACCGAGCCGATCCTGCTGATGATCGGATCGCCGATGGACGCCACCGGGTTCACCGCCCTGGCCCGGCACTTCCAGGATCGAACGGTGGTCACCTACGACCCGCGGGGGATCGGGCGGAGCGCGCGCACCGACGGCGCCGCCGAGTCGACCCCCGACCTGCACGCCGACGACCTGCACCGGCTGATCGACGCGCTCGGAGGCGGGCCGGTGGACATCTTCGCCAGCAGCGGAGGCGCGGTCAACGGGCTCGCGCTGGTGGCCCGGCATCCGGAACAGGTGCGCACGCTCGTGGCGCACGAGCCGCCCGCCGCCCAGGTGCTGCCGGACCGGGAGCAGGCGCTGGCCGCGATCGCGGACATCCGGCGGACGTACGAGCGGGAGGGTTTCGGCCCGGCGATGGTGAAGTTCATCGCGGTCGTCGGCCTCCAGGGCGAGATCCCGGCGGACTTCGCCGATCAGCCCATGCAGAGCCCGGCCGCCTTCGGGCTGCCCACGGAAGACGACGGCATTCGCGACGACCCCATGATGCGGCAGAACCTCATGACCTGCACGCACCACGAGCACGACTTCGAGGCGCTCCGCGCGGCCCCGACCCGCGTCGTCGTCGGCGTGGGCGTCGAGTCGGAGGGCCAGATGGCCCGCCGTGCGGGCGAGGCTGTCGCCGAGCGGCTCGGCACCAAGCCCGTGATCTTCCCCAGCAACCACGGCGGGTTCCTCGACGACACGTTCGGCATGCCGGGCGACCCGGACAACTTCGCCGTCACGCTGCGCCAGGTCCTGGCCGAGTAGCCCCGGCCGGCGCACGCCGGGTGCGGGTCAGGGATGCGAGCGCGAGCGACAGCAGGAGCGCGCAGGCCCAGGCGAACCAGTCGCCGAACCTTGTGTAGGGCGTGTCGGCCGAGCGGGTGGGCAGCGTGGTGAGGGTGGACACGAACGGCGCGTCCGCGCTGTGCGCCTCGGTGTGGATCCGGCCGTTGGCGTCGCTCACGACCAGGTCGCCGTTCCGCGCCGCGCGCGCCACGGTGAGCCCGGTCTCGACGCCCCGGGTGACCGCCATCCTCCCGTGCAGCCAGCGGTCCCGATCGAAGTCCCAGGCGGGCACGAAGATCGTCGTGGCGCCGCTCCTGCGGTAGTCGCGCACCAGGCCGGGCAGATCCAGGTCGAAACAGATCGCGATTCCCCAGCGGGAGCCCGAACCGGGCACGAAGGCCTTACGGTCCCCGGGTTGGAAGTCGCTTTCCAGTCCGGGGATGAGGTGATGCTTGAAGTACTCGACCGGCCGGCTCCCGTCGGCGGGGAAGTCGACAGCCGCGTTGCGGAGGCTACCGGACCGCTCGAGGATCAGCCCGACGATGATGTCGACGTGGTGGTCGGCGGCGAGCCGCGCCAGCGGCGCCGCCAGTACGGGCAGCGTCGCGTCGTCGGCGATGAAGACCTTCTCCGGCATGACCACGACCCGCGCACCGTGTGCGGCGAGGCCCGGGATCCGCGCCGTGTACCGCCCGAGGAGGGCACGTCCCTCCGTGGAGGCGACCGGGACCCAGCCGTCCCGGTCGGTGGCGAGCAGCGCCACCTTCTGCGAGCCCTCACCGTACGGCTCGCGCAGCCGCCAGGCGCCGTACCCCACCGTCAGAGCCAGGATGATCGCGGCGCTGACCGCCACCCGCAGCCGCCCGGCCGCCCGCGGCGCGAAGAACGCGGCGGCGGCCGCGGGAACCCCGAGGACCAGGAAGGTGATTCCCCACGGTCCGGTGACCGAGGCGGTCTGCAGGACCGGAAGGACGTCGGCCTGGGTGTAGGCCAGGCTCCACCATGCCCCGTTCGGTGACAGCACCGACAACGCGTACTCGACGGCGACCCAGGCCGCCGGCACGACGGCGGCGGCCGTCAGCGTACGCCCCCTCAGCATCAGGGCCCGTGACAACAGGACGACCAGCCCGAACAGCAGTGCCGACCCGACGATCAGCGACACGACCATCGGGGGCGGGATCCGCACGGTGTCAAGGAAGTAGCCCCACATCGTCGTCTCACCGGCGAGCCACGCGGCCGACGCCGCGAGGAACGCGGCGCGAGCGCCGACATGGTGGGCGAGGACGAGCACCGGCAGTGGTGCGACCCAGGTGAGCCAGGGCACCGGCGTGAGCCCGGTGCCGAAATGGAACAGCGTCGCCGACAGCGCCGTGGCGGCGAGCACCACGGCCAGGCGCCGAATCGGTGAATTCATCGTGCAGCCTCCTTCTCCAGCCGCCCCGACCCTCCAGGTGTCCGGCCGCGACGCACATCACCGGCGGGAGCGATCCGGATGCCAGTCGCAGGGACCGGGACCGCTCGGAGAGTCGTGGCGCCGGGTTTCACTCGAAGGAGTGAGACGGCCATCAGCCGGGCGGTGGAGGCGACGGCGGGTGCCGCGCGCATAGTCTTGCCGGGTTCCCTCTGACAACCCCGGAGCCGGTCATGCGGGCGAGCATCCTCAGTCCCTCAAGGCCGACGTCGCGATCACCGCGGTCGTCACCGTGATGACGGTGACGCCCGTCCTCGTCCCGTACCGGCAGCCGTGGTGGGCCGTGGCGCTCGCCGTCCTGATGTCGGTGCCCGTGCTGTGGCGGCGCCGCGCGATTCTCCTCGTCGGTGCGGTCGTGGGCTGCGCCACGACGATCCTGGCGATCGCGGCGAGGTCGCTGCCGCACTCCGCGACTCTGGTGCTGCTGTTGCCGTACGGCGTGCTCGTGTGCACCTACACGTTCGCGGCGGCGGATCTCTCCCGGGCGCGGCGCGACGCGGGCATCGCGGGTCTCGCCGCCGGCGTGGCCGTGTCGCTCGTCGTCCCGCACGAGGATCTGGAGACCTACCGTTACCTCCTCACCGCGATCGTCGCCGCGTACGCCCTTGGCGTGGGCGCACGGGCCCGGCGGGCCGGCCGGGACGCCGAACGGGAGCGCGAGGCTCGCATCCGCGAGGAACGCGCCGCCGCGGTCGCACGCGAACGCACCCGGATCGCCCGCGACATGCACGACATCGTGACCCACTCGGTCGGTCTCATGGTGATCCAGGCGGAGACCGGCCCGCTGGTGGTGCGCGATCACCCGGAGAAGGCCGAGGCGGTCTTCGAGGCGATCGCAGCGGCCGGGCGGGACGCGATCGGCCAGCTCCGCCTGATCCTCGGCGCGCTGCGCGGTAGCGAGGCACCCGGTGGCCCGGCTCCGGCCCGGGGGCCGCAGCCCGGGCTCGACGCCCTGCCCGGTCTGTTGGACAACGCCCGCCGGGCGGGCCTGGACGTCTCCGCCGACGTGCGTGGCGAGCCACGGCGCCTTCCCTCCGACGTGGACATCGCCGCGTACCGGATCATCCAGGAGGCGCTGACCAACACGATCCGGCATGCTGGAGCGAGCACCGTCCGCGTAGGGCTCCGCTGGTCCGATGACACCCTGGACGTCGAGGTCGCCGACGACGGCCGGGGCGGGCGGGAGCTACGGGAAGGACACGGCATGATCGGGATGCGGGAGCGGGTCACGGCGTGCGGCGGCCGGTTCGCCGTTCGGCCGGGGAACCCGGGTCTCACCGTCACCGCGACCCTGCCGATCGGCTGACGGCATGCTGCGCGTACTCGTCGCCGACGACCAGGACCTGTTCCGCGGTGGCTTCGCGATGATCCTCAACGCCCATGACGACATCACCGTGGTCGGCGAGGCGGCCGACGGCGCCGAGGCCGTCGCGAAGGCGGTCGAACTGGAGCCGGACGTGGTGCTCATGGACATCCGGATGCCCGGCGTGGACGGCGTCGAGGCCACCGCACAGGTGAGCCGCAGGACCGACGCGAAGGTGCTGGTCCTGACGATGTACGACGTCGACGAGTACGTCTACGACGCCCTGCGCGCCGGGGCCAGTGGCTTCCTGCTCAAGGACGTACGGCGGGACGACCTCGTACGCGCCGTCCGCCTGGTCGCCGAGGGGGAGTCACTGCTGGCCCCTGCGATCACCCGGCGCCTGGTCGCCGAGTTCGTCGGGCGTGGACGTGCCCGGCCCAGGCTGCGACAGCGACTGGGTGAGCTGACCGACCGGGAGATGGATACGCTGCGGCTGCTCGCGCGCGGCCGGTCCAACGCCGAGATCGCCGCGGATCTGGTGGTCACCGAGCACACGGTCAAAAGTCACGTGAGCAACCTGCTGACGAAACTGGACCTGCGCGACCGCGCGCAGGCCGTCGTCTTCGCGTACGAATCCGGCCTGGTCGTCGCCGGCGACCAGGACATGTCCTGCACCGATCGGCGATGACGACGCGCGGGCTCGGGCAGTTCGGGTTGCTCGCCCTGCTTCAGGCGTCAGGGCGGGGGGCCCAGCGTTCGGTGAAGAGCCGGTCACTGGGCGGGTCGCCGGGTAGCGGGCGCGTGTGGACGGCGCGCAGGCCGTCCAGCGCGATGGCGATGAGCCGGTCGTGCGCATTCGCCGCCTCCGCGAGCAGGTTGTCGCGGCCCTGCACGCGGAGCTGATCCAGCACGGGCGAGGTGCCGAGCTGTTCGATCAGGAGGGAGACGTCGACAGGGGTGACGTCAGGTCTCAGGACGCCGGCCTCGTGGGCTCTGGCCACGAGCGCTGCGAGCAACTCCTCGCCGCGGGCGTACTTGGCCCACATCTCCTCCGTCACCTCGATGCTCCCGGCGACGGGCCCGAGCGATCCCTGGCGGAACTCGACGCAGGCGCTGATGAAGCCGGTCAGCCCGGCCCACGGGTCGTCGTCGGCGAGGCCCCGCTCCGCGGCCTCGTTCGTCTCGTCGAGAGAGAGCGCGGCGAGCCGCTGGAAGAGTTCCTCCTTCGTCCGGTAGCGACGGTAGAGGCTGCCGATCCCCACACCGGCGCGGGCGGCGATCGCCGCCACCGACGCGTGGGCGCCGTCCACGGCCAGCACCTCGCGCGCCGCCCGAAGCAGGGCGCGGTCGTTTCGCTCTGCCTCCGCCTGCCTGGGGGCGCGCCGCCTGCCGTCCGTCATGGCTGTCGATCCTAGTCCAGGTTGCGGAGCAAAACGCTCCGTTATACGGTCCGTCAAACGGAGTATTTCGCTCCGATTGAGGAGAGGGGCGCGGACATGCGCGCGATAGTGATGGAGCGGTTCGGCGGGCCTGAAGTTCTCCGGCTCCAGCAGGTCGACGACCCCGCGCCGGGGCCCGGCCAGGTGCTCGTGGCGGTCGAGTACGCCGGCGTCACGTTCGTCGAGACGCAGGTACGGGCCGGGCTCGGGCCGGGGGCCATGCGACGGCCGTCCCTGCCCCGGATTCCGGGCAACGGCGTCGGCGGGCGAGTCGTCGCGCTGGGTCGGGAAGCCGATCCCGGCCTCCTGGGGGCGACCGTGGTGACCACGACCGGCGGCACCGGCGGCTATGCCGAGCTCGCCGTCGCCCACGCCGGCGACGCCGTACCGGTCCCCGCCGGCGTGCCACTACATGACGCGGTCGCACTGCTCGCCGACGGCCGTACGGCGGTCATGCTGCACCGGCGGGCGGAGGTCAAGCCGGGCGAGTGGGTGCTCGTCGAGGCCGCTGGGGGAGGAGTCGGCACCCTGCTCGTGCAGCTCGCGACCGAATCGGGTGCCAAAGTGATCGGAGCGGCCCGCGGCACGGCCAAGGGCGAGCTGGTGACCTCACTCGGTGCGGTCGCCTACGTCGACTACTCCCGGCCCGGCTGGGAGCGCGACGTCATCGAGGCGACCGGAGGCGCGGGCGTCGACCTCGCCTTCGACGGAGTCGGCGGGCAGATCGGCGCGCAGGGCCTGGCGGCCGTACGGTCAGGCGGCCGGGTGAGCGTCTACGGCATGGCGAGCGGCTCCTTCACCGAGCCCGGCGAGCGAGTGACGCTCGTCCCCTCAGGCGGCGTACCGAGCGCGGCCGAGATCCGGGCGCTGACGGAGGAAGCACTCGCCCACGCGGCGGCCGGCCGGCTGCGTCCGATCGTCGGTCAGACCTACCCGCTCGCCCGGGCCGACGAGGCGCATCAAGCCATCGAGGCCCGGGAGACGATCGGGAAGACGCTGCTGATCCCATGACGAGCCGGGAGAGAGCGAGCCTCGTGCCGGTGACCGTCACCCTGCTGACCGGCGCCGTCGCCGCTCTGCTCGACACCACGATCGTCGCGGTCGCGCTCGATGAGCTGCGCCGCGAGCTGGGGGCGGCCGTGACGGTGATCCAGTGGGTCACCACGGCGTACGTGCTGGCGATGGCCGCGGTGATCCCGCTCGTGGGGTGGTCGGTCGCCCGGTTCGGCGTCCGTGCCATGTGGCTGACGTCGCTCGGCCTGTTCCTGCTCGGCTCCGTGCTGTGCGGAGCGGCCTGGTCGGCCGGCTCCCTGATCGCCTTCCGCGCGCTCCAAGGGCTGGGTGGCGGCATGATCCTCCCGTTGACGCAGCTTGCGATGGCCCGCGTCGCGGGGCCGGATCGCCTGGGACGTGTGATGGGCGTCGTCGGTCTCGTCGGCCAGCTGGCTCCCGTCTCGGGACCGCTGCTGGGCGGTCTGCTGATCGACGGCCCGGGCTGGCGGTGGATCTTCTTCGTCAATGTTCCGATCGTGCTCGCGTCGGCGGCGATGGCCCTGCGGTGGTTCCCCCGGGACGGCGAACGCTCCGACCGGCCGCTCGACCGCGTCGGGCTCGCCCTGCTCCCGGCAGCCGTGGTCGCCCTCCTCTACGCCCTGTCCGGCCTCGGCGACGGCTCCGGCGCCTCGATCCAGGCCGACACGGTGACAAGTGCCGCCGTAGGCGGAGTGCTGCTGGCCGCGTTCATCCTGCACTCCGCCCGCAGGGGCGGGGCGAGCCTGATCGACCTGCGACTGTTCGCCGACCGCTCCTTCCGGGGCAGTGCGCTGATGATGTTCGTCCTCGGGGTCACGACCTGGGGGCCGATGTTCCTGCTGCCGCTGTACTACCAGCGGGTTCGCGGACTGTCCGCGTTCGACGCCGGGCTCGTGCTCGCCCCGCAAAGCGTCGGGCTCGCCCTGGCCTTCCTGCTGGCCGGACGGTACGCCGATCGCCTGCCGCCCCGCCCGCTCGTGCTCGCGGGGATGGCCGTCGCCGTCGCGGGCACCGTGCCCTTCGCCTTCGCCACCGCGGACACCGGCACGACGCTGCTGGGTGCGGCGCTGCTCGTCCGGGGCATCGGCTTCGGCGTCGGCAGCCTGCCGGTCGCCGTCGCCCTCTACAAGACCCTGAGCCCGGCCGACATCCCGGGTGCGACCAGCGCGGGGAACGTCATCCAGCGCGTCGGGGCGGGCACAGGCACGGCGTTGATGGCCGTCGTCCTCCAGGCGAGCGGCTTCGCCCCGGCCCTGACCTGGATGCTCGCGCTCACAGCCGTGGGGCTGGCGGCGGCGGTGTTCCTGCCCGGCCGTGCGCGGTCGCGCTCCGCGTCGCTGGACGAGCCGTCCGCGACGCACGCCGCCCGCCTGTGAACCCCCATGGACAGCAAGCCAACCCTGGTCGGGCCTTCAGGAGGGGCGCAGCGCGCGGCCGGGGGTGGCGCCGGTGAGTTCGCCGCCGCGCAGCACCGGCACCCCGCCGACGAGCACGTCGTCCACGCCCACGGCGAGCGATCGGGGCTTCTCGTAGGTCGCCGTGTCGGCCACCGTGGCCGGGTCGGCGACGACCAGGTCCGCGACCTGACCACGCCGTACGAGACCGCGGTCGGGCAGCCGGAAGCGGCGCGCCGGGTGCGAGGCCAGGTGCACGGCGGCCTGTTCCCAGGTGAGGTCGCCGAGTTCGCGCACGTGCCGGCCGAGGTAGCGGGCGAACGCGCCGAAGCCGCGCGGGTGCGGATGGCCGCCCACGTAGATGCCGTCGGAGCCGCCGGTGTGGCAGGGGTCGCGCATGACCGCGCGCACCGACTCCTCCCCCGCCGGGCCCTCGTCGGGGCGGGCCTGCACGCAGCCCGCCTGGAGCCGGGTCTTCGCCAGCAGCACCCGGCAGAACTCCGCGGGGGTGGCGCCGTACTCGGCCGCGGCGGCGGGCAGGGTCATCCCCTCGGCCCACTCGAACCCGGGGGCGTGCGAGAGCGTGATGCGCGGCCACAGGTCGTCGCGTCCCGCCCACTCCCCGGCGAGACGTTCACGCTCGGAGGACAGCATCGCCACGGCGCGGTCGGGGTCGGCGGCGGGCACCCACGGCGGCAGCGTCACCATCGCCAGGATGGTGCTGGACCGCAGGTAGGGATAGGTGTCGAAGGTCAGGTCGACGTCCCGCCGCCGGGCGTCCTCGACCAGCGGCAGCAGGGTGGACGCCGGGCCGTGGAGGTGCGAGACGTGCACGGCCGCTCCGGACCGGCCGGCGATCTCCACGACCTCCGCCATCCCCACCGACGCGGACGCGCCGTACGCGCGCATGTGGGTCACGTACGGCAGGCCGTTCAGCGGCCGGCACAACGCGGCCAGCTCGGCGGCGTCGGCGTACCGGCCGGGGGCGTACTCCAGCCCCGACGACAGTCCGGCCGCCCCTTCGGCCAGGCCCGTCTCGATTCTGCGGAGCATGGCCCGCGTCTCGTCCTCGTCCGCGGCCCGCTCCGCGGGGCCCATCACGTCGAACCGGATCGTCGCGTGCGGGAGCAGATAGACGGTGTTGAGCGCGGTCCCGCCGTCGTATCCGGCGAGCAGTTCGGCGACGCTCACCGGCCCGTCCACGTGCGGGTGCGGGCCGTTGACCGCCGCGAAGTAGCGGCTCGCGTACGCGAAGGCGGCCGGGGACGTGGCCGGCGCGAACGACAACCCGTCCTGCCCCAGCACGAACGTGGTGACCCCCTGCCGCAGCGCGGCGTGCTGCACGAGAGGGTCGAACACGGCCGCGTCGCCGTGCGCGTGGCAGTCGATCAGGCCCGGCAGCACGATCCTGCCCGCCGCGTCGATCCGCACGTCCGCCTCGGCAGCGTCGAGGCGGCCCACCGCCTCGACCCGGCCCCCGCGCACGCCGACGTCGGCGCGGAACGCGGGGGCTCCGGTGCCGTCCACGACGCGGCCACCGCTGATCAGCACATCGAAGGTCACGTCCCCGATTAGATCAGTCGTACGGGCCGGGCACACGCGACGAGCCGGGGCAGTGGTCGGGCCGCACGACGGGTCGCCGCTCCAGCACCTCCCGGGCGCGGGCTCGGGCGAGGTTCCAGCCGTTCCAGGGGTCCGGCGTGGACAGGTCGTTGACCGCCACCACATCGCTCAGCACGCAACTGCGGTCCGGCTCGGGCAGGCGGTCCAGGATCGGCACGGCCTCCGCGCCGAGGTCGCTCAGATAGCCGTGGTCGAGCCGCTCCACGCCCCGGACCGTCAGCTGGGTCTCCGCCACGCGCGCGTCGGGGTCCCACACCGCGAACGCCAGCAGCGACACCCCGGTGAGCAGCACGAGGGCCCGGGAGAACCACGACGTGCCGCCGCCGGACAGGCGCACCGCTCCCGTGGCCAGGACCAGCACGAACACCGCGCCGAGCCACCAGATCGTCGCCTCGACCGAGGCCCGCAGCCGCGACAGGCCGTACGCGTCGGTGTAGAGGCCGAGCCGGTGCAGCGCCGAGGCGAGGATGACCAGCGTGAACGCGCACAGCACACCGAGCAGCGCGGCGAGCAGCCAGCGGTCGGCCCGGCTCTCGCGGCGCAGCAGGGCGACCGCGGCCGCCACGACGCCGAGCACGAAGACGCTGACCGTGACGAGTTCGAAGAAGCCCGACCTCGCGTACTGCGCGTAGGTGAGGCCCGCCGTCGTCAGCACCCTGCGGCTTCCGCCGAACAACACCGTGATCTGCACGGCCACGAACGCCGCGAACAGCAGGTTCAGCCCGAGCAGCGGGATCACCCACACCTGGCGGCCGAGGGACATCCGCAGGTCGGGCGCGGCGGGCTCGGCCACCGGGCGCAGGCCCACCAGCACCGCCGCCGCGGCCAGCGCCGCGAACACGCAGAACACGAAGACCCGGTAGGGCAGGCTCTGCGCCCATTCCGGCGTCCGCAGCAGGTCGCTGAGGAAGGCCGAGAAGACGGCGTCGGCAGAGGAGAACAGCAGGCCGAAGACGGCCAGCAGGACGACGGTCACGACGGCGCTGACCAGCGTGGGCAGCATCCGGCGCCGCGCCAGGCCCCGGAGCGGCCCGGCCAGGAACCACGGCAGCGGCAGCACCGCGAACGCGACCGAGACCCCTCCCCTGATCACCGCGAGCCAGCCCCGCCCGCCGCCCGACACCGCGAGGGACCCGACTCCGAACGCGGCCAGCAGCACCGGCCCGACCAGCCAGTCGGCGTCGCGGAAGAGCGCCACGGAGACCAGCGCGTACGCCAGGAGGCCGAAGACCACCGTCCACGGCGTGATCCGGCCACGCCGGAACGGCAGCACCGCCGGGAACGCCGCCGCACCCATCGCGACCGCCGTCAGCACGATTCCCAGTCCGGGCGACGCGTACGGCAGGGCGACGGCGGCGACCAGGCCGGCCGCCGCGGCGGCCGGCAGCAGCCATCGGGGCGCGTCCGGCAGTTCCGGCCGCGGGAACAGCGGCGGCGGCACGTACGCGGGCGCCGGCGGGGAGACGCTCACGCCCTGAGCGGCGGTCTCGGCGGAACCCTGGGGCATACGAGCGGCGGGCGGGGGGACGCTCGCTCCCTGGGTGACGGTCTCGGCGGAACCCTGGGGAATGCGACCGGCCGGCACGGGCGCCGGCGGGTATCGCCCCGGCCCCTGCGCGAACGCCGCCGCTCGGCGGGCCGACGACGAGCCGCGCGTCGCTCCCGCGATCGCGCCGAGGGCGGTGAACAGCATCAGCGCTATGACGCCCAGGCCGAGAAAGACCGAGACGATCAGTCCGGTGAAGAATCCCACGAACATGCCGACGCCCGCTCCCAGCGCCGCTCGCGCCAGGTGCCCGGCGCGGTCGTAGACGACGCCGGGGTAAGGCGCGGGCATGTGCGGCGCGAGCGTGGGTGATGCGAGCATCCGCGGGCCGGCACCGCCCGGCGAGGCCGCGTACGACTGGTCCGCTCGTGCGTGGACGAGGTCCGGCCGCCGGGACTCCTTCCGGTCCTCGTCGTCGGCGGCACCGGTGTCGTCCGAAGACCGGCCGTGGTCGCCGATCTGGGGGTCCCCGCTCTCCACGATCTCCGTCCGCCGGGACGCAGCCGCGACCTCATGGAGAGGCTCGAGTCGCTCACCACCGGCCGGGGTCTCCGGCGAGGACAACACCGCCACCTCGTCCCGCGCGTCCTCGTTTCCGGTTTCCCCCGGCCCCTCGGCCGCGACGAGGGCGGCTTCGGTCAGGCCGTCACCGGCTGAGCCCTTCCCCTCAGGCCGGCCGGCGGTGTGGCCCGCGCCCGCTTTCCGGACTTCCATATCTCCCTTTCCGGCGTGGACGGGTCCGTCCGCGCTCTCCGCCGCTGCGGGCTCCCCGTGACGCGGCAGCACGACGACCATCCGGCATCCCGGGGCCGTCCCCCGGTCTCCCCCTTTGGGCCGTCTCGCGGCCGGGACCGGATCCGTCACGGCGATCGATCCGCCGTGCAACTCGACGATCTCCTTGGCGATGGCCAGCCCGAGTCCGGCCCCGCCCGCGTCGGCGGCCCGCCCGGCGTCCAGCCGCGAGAAGCGTTCGAACACCCGGGCCCGCTCCGCCGGCGGAATGCCGGGGCCGTCGTCGGTCACGCTGATCTCCAGGTTCGCCCCGGCCGGCCGCGCCTCCACCCGCACCGTGCCGCCGGACGGACTGTGCCGTACGGCGTTGTCGAGCAGGTTGGCCAGCACCTGGGCGAGCAGGGCCGCGTCGGCGGACAGCGCCGTCCCCGGCGTGACCGCGCTCACCACCGTGACGTCGTCGCGCGCGAGCGCCGCCTCCGAGACGGCCTGGCGGCACAACGACGCCAGGTCCAGCTCCTCCGGCTCGATCAGCCGCGCCCCCGAGTCGAGCCGCGACAGGTCGAGGAGCTGGGCCACCAGGCGGCCGAGCCGCTGCGTCTGTGCGAGGGCCGTGCCCAGGGTGTCGAGGTCGGGCGGCGTGACGCCGTCCACGACGTTCTCCAGCACGGCCTGCAGGCCGGTGATCGGCGTGCGCAGCTCGTGGCTGACGTTGGCCACCAGTTCGCGCCGTTGGCGATCGACCTCGGCGAGGTCGGCCGCCATGGCGTTGAAGGCCCGCGCCAGCTCCCCCACCTCGTCCCGCGATGTCGCGCTCACGCGCAGGCCATACCGGCCCTTGGCGATCGTCTGCGCGGCGGCGGCCATCTCGCGCAGCGGCCGGGTCATGCCGCGGGCGAGGAGCTGCACCATGATCAGCGCGAGCACGACGGCGATCGCGATCCTGAGGTCCCGGGACAGGCCGGAGTTGATGCCGACCTCGTTGACGACGAACGCCGCGACCACGGCGAGCACGATCACGATGCCGAGCTTGACCTTGATCCGGCCGAGGAAGTCGAGCGGCCTCAACGCCTGGCTCTCCCTAGTGAAGCGTCATGAGCGGACGAGCGCGTATCCCACGCCGTGGACGGTGCGGACGACCTCCGGGCCGAGCTTGCGGCGCAGCGCGCGGACGTGGCTGTCCACGGTCCGGGTCGCGGCGGCCTCGGAGAAGCCCCAGATGTCCGACAGCAGCCGTTCGCGCTCGAAGACCTGGCCGGGCCGCTCGGCGAGACGCCGCAGCAGGTCGAACTCGGTCCGGGTGAGCTGGGCCTCGGCCCCGCGGACGAACACGCGGCGTTCGGCCGTGTTGATCTCGACGTCGCCGACCCGGATCACCGTGTCCTCGTGGGCCAGCAGGCTGGCCCGCTCCACCCGCCGCAGCAGCGCGTGGATCCTCGCGACGAGTTCCCGCATGCTGAACGGCTTGGTGATGTAGTCGTCGGCCCCCACGCCCAGGCCGACCAGCACGTCCGTCTCCTCGCCGAGAGCGGTGAGCATGAGCACCGGCACCGGCCGGGCGGCCTGCATCCTGCGGCACACCTCCAGCCCGTCCAGGCCCGGCAGCAGCCGGTCGAGGACGACGACGTCGGGCTCCGCCTTCGCGTAGGCCGCCAGCGCCCCCTCGCCGTCGCTCGCGACGCGTACGTCGAAGCCCTCCGCCACGAGCCGGAGCCGTACGGCGTTCGCGATCGTGTCGTCGTCCTCGACCACGAGGACGCGGCGTTGCTGAGGGGTAGCCATGGACGGAAGCGTAGATGCCCTCTGTGCAGAGCCGTCATCCGGAAATGTGCAGATCCCGTGCATCGGAGGACACCGGCCGCCCGCGCCGGCCGTGTTCGGGTTGCGGGCCGTGCCACCGCCTCCGTTTGCCGAATCCGCAGGTCAGGGGTTTCGCTCCCCGGTTACGGGTAGCCCCGATATGACCAGGAAGGAGGCGCTAATGGACCGCCAGTCAAGGCCGGAGACCATGCGGGAGAACGACGTGATCGATCTCCTGACGCAGCAGCACGTTCTCATCCGGGAGCTGTTCGACGAGGTCGACAGGAGCCAAGGGGAGCAGCGCAAGGAGGCCTTCAGCCGCCTCGTCCGCCTGCTCGCCGTTCACGAGACGGCGGAGGAGGAGATCGTCCACCCCTACGCGCGGCGCAAGCTGGTCGGCGGCGACACGATCGTGGACAACCGCCTGCAGGAGGAGGAAGAGGCCAAGGAGATGCTCAGCCGCCTCGACGACATGGACGTGACGACGGCGGAGTTCTCGCAGGAGCTGGAGAGGCTGCGGGCCGCCGTGTTCGCCCACGCCGCCGCCGAGGAGCGCTACGAGTTCTCCGAGCTCAAGGCGAGCACGTCCGAGGCCGAGCGCAAGGCGATGGCCGTGGGCGTCAAGGCGGCCGAGGCGATGGCTCCCACGCACCCGCACCCGGGAGTCGAATCGGCGACGGCGAACATCCTGATAGGGACACCGGTCGCGATCATGGATCGCGCCCGCGACCTGATCCGTAAGGCGATGGGCAAGTCGGAGTCCGGCGAGGGCTGAGCCTTCGGACGGGCCGCCGTACGGGGTTGTCCCATCGACGTCGGGAGCGCGGCCCACGCCGGAGACCGGGGAGCGTGCGCGGCGCCGCGGAGCCGGGCGGAGACGATCAGTCGTCTCCCCTGGCACCGCGGCGCCGAGGACTACTCGCGGAGGCTCGCGGAACTCGGCCGCGACTTCGGACGTTCTCCCAGGCGAACGCGGGACGACGTCCCGCGCGGGACCCGACACGAAAGGCCTGACGATGTCGCCACTGGGCAAGTACTACGTGGGCGCGGCGGTGGTGGCCGTGCTGGTCTTCATCCTTCCGGTGCCGACGCTCCTGGCCTGGCTGATCGCGATCGGCGCGCTGGGGGCGCCGATCGTCGCCTACTTCATGCTGGACGAGTCGCAGCGGACGCGGCTACGGCGCATCCGCCGCCGCCAGATCGGCCGCTGAGGCCCCACGGAGCCCCGAGGAAAAGACGCCGGCCGGGCCGCCCTCGCGGCGCCCGGCCGGTCCGTTCGGTCAGGAAGCGGTGGCGATCCTCCTGCGCACCCGCTCGGTGACGCTCCGCTCCAGGACGAAGGACAGGAACGGGATCGTGCCCGCGATGAGCACCAGCAGCAGGTAGCCGACCGACCAGCGGGCCTTGATCAGGCCCAGGTTGATCGCGGCCACGAGATAGACCATGTACAGGAAGCCGTGGATCGGCCCGACGACCGCGACCATCGTGCCGTTGTCGAAGCCGTACTTGACGACCATCGCGGCACACAGCACGAGCAGCATCACGCCGACGATGTACGCCATGACGCGATAGAAGTTGAGCGCGGATTCCACGTCGATCATTACCTCTGCTGGGGAAACGGTCACCACACGATATCCGTGCCACCCGGCGGTCCCGGCTTCAGGGCCGGTCAGGCCTCCGCGTGCGCGGCGGGCTCGGCCGGCTGCGGCTCCTCACGCTCCCGCTCCCGCTGCCCACGCAGGGCGTCGCGTACGAAGTGGAACCACATGTACACGGCGAACAGCGCGAAGATCCACCACTGGAGGGCGTAGGCCAGGTTGCGCCAGGTGAAGCCGCCGCCTTCGGTCGGCGCCGACACGGCCACCGGCGTGGCGCGGGACGGCGGCTCCTGTGCGGTCGCGACGATGAACCCGTCCCGCACCCGCGCGTCCGGCCACACGTTGATCAGCTCCGCCGTCGACACCGTCGCCACCTGGCCGCGTGGCAGGTTCCCGCTGCGCATCACGTCGTCGGTCTGCTCGGCCGGCCGCAGCCGGCCCGTCACGGTCACGGTGCCCTCGGGGACGGCCGCGGCGGGATCGGCCGCCGTGGAAACCCAGCCGCGTACGACGGGGACGACCGTGCCGTCCGTGAGCCGCAGCGGCGTGAGCAGCCAGAATCCGCCCCCCTTGGCCGCCCTGCCGCCCGGGGCGGCGACGTCGGCGACCCGGTCGGCCACCAGCAGCTGGTTCGCGGCGTCGTAGGTCCCCGTGGCGGTCACCCTGCGGCTGATCGCGCTGCCGCTGACATGCTGTCCCACCTGGGTCAGCTCGGTGACGGCCACGGGCGCGGGGTCGGGGGCCCGCCGTGGGGCGCCCGACGCCTCGAAGACGCCGAGTTGCCAGCGGCCGAGGAAGGTGAAGGACACGAGCACCCCGATGACCAGCAGGTGCAGGGCCACCAGCCGGGGAGCCAGGAGGGTGCGGAGCATGCATACAACGCTATCCGCCGCCCCCACCGGTCCGGTATTCGCGCCGGTGCCTCGCATGAACGCCAAGCCATCATCAGGAGAGGGCAAAATCCGACAAATCGCAGCCAGGGCGCACCATGTGTCGCTAGAGTCATGCCCATGTCCGACCCTCAGATCGACCCGGCCGGAAACACGCAGGCTTTCCGGGCGTTCGCGCAGCAGCAGGACGCGCAGGCCTCTCAGGAGCAGCCGTCCCGTCTGCCGGTTTGGATCGCCGTCGGTGCGGCGCTCGTCGTGATCCTCGCCGTGGTGGCGTACCTCCTGGTTCGCTGACATACCTGTACCAGCCGCCGACGACCGCGCCCGTCGGCGGCTTTGTCATGCCCGCCGACGGTTCAGTCGCCCACTCATACGAAATACAGTGACGGAGTGCCTAGAACGGCCACCGAGGGCGCTCTCCGGCTGCCCCGGCCGTACGCATCGGTCGCCGGACCCTGCTGCCGGACCCTGCTGCCGGACCCTGCTGCTGGACCCCTGCCCGTTCACACACATATATTGGACAATCTTCCAATAGGACGGGGAGGACGCATGCCCAGTCCGGGCGTCACGATCATCGGCTCCGGGTTCGCCGGGCTGTGCATGGCCATCAAGCTCAAGGAAGCCGGCTATCACGACTTCGTGATCCTGGAGAAGGCCGGCGAGCTCGGCGGCACCTGGCGGGACAACACCTACCCCGGCTGCGCCTGTGACGTCCCCTCGCCGCTGTACTCCTTCTCGTTCGAGCTCAACCCCGGCTGGTCGCGGCTGTTCTCCCCGCAGGAGGAGATCTGGGACTACCTGCGGGCCTGCGCCCGCAAGTACGGCCTGGAGCCCCACCTGCGGTTCGGCAAGGAGGTCTGCGGGCTGGAGTACGACGACCAGCGGGCCCTGTGGCGGGTGTCGACCGGCGACGGGGAGACGTTCGAGACCCACGCCGTCGTCTCCGGCATCGGCGCCCTGCACGTGCCGTCCTTCCCCGAGATCCCCGGCCGTGAGCGCTTCACCGGCACGGTGTTCCACTCGGCCCGGTGGGACCACTCCGCCGACCTGAACGGCAAGCGCGTCGCGGTCGTCGGCACCGGCGCGTCGGCGGTCCAGTTCGTCCCGGTCGTCGCCGGGCAGGCGAGCCGGCTCACCGTCTTCCAGCGCACCCCGCCGTGGATCCAGCCCAAGCCGGACCTGCCGATAAACGGACGGCTGAAGCGGGCCATGGAGGCGCCCGGCGGCGCCCGCCTGCTGCGCGACGCCGTCTACTGGCTGCTGGAGACCCGCGCCGTGGGCTTCACGATCGACCCCCGGCTGATGAAGGTCCACCAGGCGATGGCCGAGCGGCACCTGGCCCGGCAGGTGCCCGACCCCGAGATGCGCGCGAAGCTGACGCCCGACTACACCGTCGGCTGCAAGCGGATCCTGCAGTCCAACGACTACTATCCCGCGCTGACCAGGGACAACGTCGAGCTGGTCACCGACAGGATCACCGAGATCAGGGAGCGGTCGGTCGTGGACGCCGCGGGGCGTGAGCACGAGGTCGACGTGATCGTGTACGGCACCGGCTTCCGGGTGGTCGACTCGCTCAACGAGCAGCGGATCGTCGGCAGGAACGGCGTCAAGATCCAGGACGCGTGGCGCGACGGCATCGAGGCCTACTACGGGATCACGACCGCGGGTTTCCCCAACCTGTTCTTCCTGCTCGGCCCCAACACCGGTCTCGGGCACACCTCTGTCGTCTTCATGATCGAGTCGCAGGTCCGGTACGTCATGGACTGCCTGCGGCTGCTGTCGAGGACCAAGGCGAAGGCCTTGGACGTACGGCCGTCGGCGCAGCGGGCCTACAACGACCGCCTGCAGCGGCGGCTCGACCGGCTGGTGTGGAGCGAGGGCGGCTGCACGAGCTGGTATCTCGACGAGCACGGCAAGAACCGCACGCTCTGGCCCGGCTTCACCTTCGAATACTGGGCGCGCACCCGCAAGGTGAAGCCGGAGGCCTACGAGCTCATCGGGGCCCAGATCAGCAACGTGGGGGCACGGATCAGCGACGCGGGCTGACCACGAGGGCGCTGCCTCCGCCGCGCCGCGCGGGTTCGGCGACCGCCTGGACGAGGCCGTTCCGCAGGAACTCCAGGCCGGTCGCCGCGCCGATCTCCCCCGCCGGCGGCCCGGGGACGTCCGTCAGCGTGTGACCGAGCGCGGTCAGGTCCGCGCCGTGCCGCTCGGTGAACGCCGGCTCGGCCTGGGTGGCGGCGGTGTTGCGCTGCGAGGCGCGCGGCGCGGCCACGGCCTCCGGGAGCGACATGCCGAAGTCGAACCGGTTCACCAGGATCTGCAGCACGGTCGTGATGATCGTCGCGCCGCCGGGCGAGCCGACGGCGAGCAGCGGCCTGCCGTCCTTGAGCACGATCGTGGGGGCCATGGACGACCTCGGGCGCTTGCCGGGAGCGGGCAGGTTGGGGTCGCCCGGAGCCGGGCCGAAGGTGAAGTCGGTCAGCTCGTTGTTGAGCAGGATGCCGCGGCCCGGCACCACGATCCCGCTGCCGCCGGTCTGCTCGATCGTGATGTTGTAGGCGGCCACGTCGCCCCAGCGGTCGGTCACCACGAGATGGGTGGTCTCCGGCCCCTCCTTCTTCTCCTCCGGGGCCGAGGTCCCCTGAGACGTCGGGCAGGAGGAGTAGGAGCCGTCGGGCGATCCGGGCGCGGCGGGGTGCGGCATCGCCCGCGGGCCGATCAGGCATGCGCGCTCCTTGGCGAACCCGTCGGAGAGCAGCTGGTCCAGCGGCACGTCCACGTACGCCGGGTCGCCGACATAGGCGTTGCGGTCGGCGAAGGCGAGCCGGGACGCCTCCAGGTATTCGTGCAGGCCGACCTTCGGCAGGGCCTCCAGGATCTTCAGCGCCTCCCCCACGGTGGATCCCCCGGACGACGGCGGCGCCATGCCGTACACGTCGAGGCCCTTGTACGTGACCTTGGTGGGCGGCCGTTCGAGCGCCCGGTAGGCCCTGAGATCGGACACCTCCATCAGTCCGGTCCTGACGTTCCTGGTGGCCCCCTGGCGCACCGGCGGCTTCTTCACCGTGGCCACGATCTCCCGGCCGAGCGCGCCTCCGTACAGCCAGGCCGGGCCGCGGATGCCCAGCTCGCGGTAGGTGCGCGCGAGGTCGGGGTTGCGGAAGACCGATCCGACCGGCGGCGGCTGCCCGCCCGGCAGGTAGAGCGACGCGGTCGAGGTGAAGTCGGCGAACCGGTCGGCGTTCTGCTGCGTCTGGTCGTGGAACGTCTGGTCGACGACGAAGCCCTTCTCGGCGATCTCGATCGCGGGGCGCAGCGCCTGCCGCAGCGACATCGTGCCGTATCCGCGCAGCGCCGTATCCCACTGGGCGACGCTGCCGGGGACGCCGACCGACAGCCCGCTGGTGACGGCCTCCGCGAACGGGATGCCCTCGAACGCCGTCGAGGTCATCGCCCGCGGGGCGGTCTCCCGCCCGTCGATCGTGGTCACCTTCCGCGTGCGGGCGTCGTAGTAGACGATGAAGCCGCCCCCGGCCAGCCCGGCCGAGTAGGGCTCGGTCACGCCAAGCGCCGCCGCCCCCGCCACCGCCGCGTCCATCGCGTTGCCGCCCTGGCGCAACACCGAGAGCGCGGCCTTGCTCGCGTCCAGGTCCACGGTGGCCACGGCCCCGCCGTACCCCTCCGCGACCGGCCGCTTGACCTCCGCCGCGGATCCCGCCGGTGCGGCGTGGGCGGGCGGCGCGAGGAAGCCCGCGAACGTGACCAGTCCCAGCGACGCGACGACGACGCTCCTCATGCCCGGCACCTCCACCACGTGAGCGATCAGTCCAGCATGACTCACGGAAGTCAGAAACGCTGCGGAGTTGTCCGGTTTTGGACGCAGGTTCGGCCGAACGAGCCGACGCGCGAAGCGGGAAACCGGCTACTCCTTCCGGCGTACGGCGGACTGCCGCCTCGGGCGGATGCGGTGACCAGCGGAGATGGCCTAGCGTGCGGATGTGCGCTCCCGTTCCGCCATGTACCACCGGATCGATCCCGTTCTACCGGTCATCGTCGGGATCCTCCAGGTGTTCCTGACGATGGGCGCCCAGTACTGGCAGTTGCGGAACCCGGACCTCGGACGGGTGCCGCTGACCCTGTGGGGCTACGCGCTGCTGCTGGTCGGGCCGCTCGCGATCGCGCTACGCCGGCGGGCGCCGGTCGGCGTGCTGGTCGTCACGCTGACGGCCACCTCGGTCTACATGCTGTTCGGCTACTCGTACGGGCCGGTCTTCCTGAGCCCGATCATCGTGATCTTCAATGCGGTGCTGTCCGGGCACCGCCGCGCGGCGTGGCTGTCGTCGGCGGCGTTCTTCCTGTTCGTGGTCGTCTACGCCACCTGGTTCATCCCCCACCGGGCGAGTCTCTTCCACCACACCGCGGTCGCGGCCTACCTGCTGCTCACGCTCACCGTCGCGGAGTTCCACCGGATGCGCCGCGAGCGCCTCGCCGAACGCGAGCGCGTGGAGCGGGAGGAGGCCCGGCGGCAGGCGAGCGAGGAACGGCTCACCATGGCCCAGGAGCTGCACGACGTGCTCGCCCACAACATCTCGTTGATCCACGTCCAGGCGTCCACCGCCCTGCACATCCTGGACGACCACCCCGAGCAGGCCCGCACCGCGCTCACCACGATCAAGCAGGCGTCCAAGGACGTGCTGACCGAGATGCGCGGCGTGCTCAGCCTGCTCAGGGACGGCGCGCCACGCTCCCCCACGGCCGGGATGGCCCACCTGTCCGACCTCGCCGAGCGCAGCGGGCTGCCGGTCACGCTGGAGGTGACCGGGCAGGCGCGCCCGCTGCCCGCGGGCATCGACCGGGCCGGCTACCGGATCGTGCAGGAGTCGCTGACCAACGTCTCGCGGCACGCGCCCGGCTCACGGGTGACCGTACGCGTGGCGTACGCGCCGGAGGAGCTGACCGTGATGATCGAGGACGACGGCGCGGGAACGGCGCGGGCCGAGGCGGGCCTCGGCAGCGGCAACGGCATCCCCGGCATGCGCGAGCGGGCCGCGGCGCTCGGCGGATCGCTGACCGCGGGCCCCCGGCCCGGCGGCGGCTTCCGCGTCGAGGCCCGCCTCCCCCTGCCCCCGTCCGCCAACCCGAAGGAGCCGAAGTGATACGTGTCCTGCTCGCCGACGACCAGGCACTGGTCCGGGCCGGGTTCCGGGCCCTGCTCGACGCGCAGGAGGGCATGACCGTCGTGGGCGAGGCCGGCGACGGCGAGCAGGCCGTCCTGCTCACCCGGGACCTGCGCCCCGACGTGGTGCTGATGGACATCCGCATGCCCGGCACCGACGGCCTGACGGCCACCCGCCGCATCGGCGGCGACCCCGCCCTCACCGACGTGAAGATCGTCATGCTCACCACGTTCGAGCTGGACGAGTACGTCTTCGAGGCCCTGCGCGGCGGCGCGAGCGGCTTCCTGGTCAAGGACACCGAGCCGGCCGAGCTGATCCAGGCCGTCCGGGTGGTGGCCTCCGGCGACGCCCTGCTGTCCCCCGGCGTGACGCGCAGGCTCATCGCCGAGTACGTCGCCCGCGCCAAGGAGCCCGGCATCGCGACCCGCCTCGACCCGCTCACCGAGCGGGAGCGGGAGGTCCTCGCACTGGTGGGCACCGGCATGACGAACGACGAGATCGCCGCCAGGCTTTACATGTCCCCGGCGACGGCCAAGACCCACGTGAGCCGCACGATGAGCAAGCTCCACGCCCGCGACCGAGCCCAGCTCGTCGTGATCGCCTACGAGTCGGGCCTGGTCAAACCCGGCTGGCTCTGAGCCGCCGTACCCGCCTGCCTCTACGCCGAGCCCGGCCCGTTGTGGTGGTTGTGGACGAGGGGGAGGAAGAGCTCGTCGACGATCGACCGGATGCGTGTGGGCTTCAGAGGTTCGAGGTCCATGAGCAGGTCGTGGCGCACCAGGTCGAACGGCATGGCGAGCACCGCGGAAGGGATCCGTTCCAGGTCGATCTCGCCGCGGTCATGGGCGCGCTGATAGATGGTCCGAACGCGCGAGAGCCGTTGGTCGCCCATGATCCGGTCGCGCACCTGGGCGGGGGTGAGCCCGGTGTCGGCCAGCAGCCCCGAGAAGGCGGCGGCCGCGGCGATGGCGAAGAAAGCGGCGCGGGCCTCGCCCATGCCGGTCAGTGCGGCGAGGAGGTCGCCGCGCAGGGTGCCGGTGTCGGGGACGTCGACGGGGTGGCTGTTCCGGTAGTGCTCGAGCGCGGCGAGCAAGACCACCGAGGCGAAGCTGTCGCCGCAGGTGAAGAACGCGCTGATCGCGCTGGTCGTGGGCGGGATCGCGGCGATCCTCGACTCGACGATGGTGATGCTGGCGATCCACACGCTGGCGGTGAAGCTGCACTCGACCGCCGGCACGATCCAGTGGGTCACCACCGGCTTCCTGCTGGCGATGGCCGTCGCGATCCCGGTCACCGGGTGGGCGGAGCGCCGCTGGGGCGGCAAGCGGGTCTGGATGGCCGCGGCGCTGGCTGTTCCTCATCAACGTGCCCGTGATCGCCGCCGGGCTGCTGCTGGCGTGGCGGTTCCTGCCCGCCGACCGCCCCGGCTCCTCGGCGGGGCGCGGGCGCCTGGACTGGATCGGCCTGGTGCTGCTCACGCCGGCGCTGACGGGGATCCTGCTCGGCCTCTCGCGGCTGTCCGAGGATGGCGGGATCGGCCACCCCGGGGTGCTGGTGCCGCTCCCGGCCGGGGTGGTCCTGCTGGCCGCGTTCATCGCCTGGGCGTCGCGGCCCGGCGAGCGCGCGCCGATCGTCGACGTCCGGCTGCTGCGCGCGCGCTCGCTCGGCAGTGCCTCCGCGGTCCTGTTCACCGCCGGCGCGGCGATGTACGCGGGCATGTTCCTGCTGCCGCTGTACTACCAGCAGTTGCGGGGCGACAGCGTGCTGGACGCCGGGCTGCTGCTGATCCCGCAGGGTGTGGGTGCGCTCGCCTCGCGCTTCCTGATCGGCACGCTGGTCGACCGGTTCGGGGCGCGCGCCGTGACGATCGCCGGCTTCCTGCTCGCCGCCGTCGCCACCGTTCCGTTCGCGACTGCCGGGCCGGGCACGAGCCTGTGGTGGCTGGGAGCCGTGCTGCTGGTTCGCGGCCTGGGGATCGGGGCGGTGCTGATCCCGCCGATGTCCGTCGCCTACCAGGACATCCGGCCGACAGGCATCCCGCACGCCACCATGAGCACCCGCATCGCCCAGCAGGTGGGAGCCTCGTTCGGCACCGCGATCGTCGCCGTCGCCCTGCAGTCGCGCCTCGGCCACGGCGCCACGGGCGCCTTCCACGGCGCGTTCTGGTGGGCGATCGGCATCGCGATCGCCGCGGTCATCCCCGCCGTCGCCCTCCGTGCCGACAAGCCGGCGAGCCGGTCACCGGCCGCAAAGCCAGCGCACGACGACGAGACCGCGAGCAGCCGAGTGACCCCGTAGGAAGAGGCGGCGTGAGCCCAGCCGTCCACCAGAACGCACCAAAGATGTCGGCCTCGTACCTCTAGCCGGCGAGCGGCTCCTGGAGTTCGGTGACCCACCGGGCGGGATCCTCCCCGGCCTCCAGGTAGAGCTCCCTGGCGTACCCGGCGGAGCGGTGGCCGCCGTCGGCGATCCACCGGGCCAGCGTCTGCGCGGTCGGGAGGACGTCGTCCATCGGGCCGCGATGCACGATCGTGGCCGCCCGTTCGATCGCGGGCAGGTCCACGATCGCGAAGTCGTGACCGCCCCTGGGCTCGACCGCGACCGGCATCGCCACGTGCGCGAGGATCCCGTCGCCGCCGGGGGCGTCCTCGTAGTAGGCGATCCCCGGCCCCACCGGGGTCACCCCGGCCTCGTCCAGCCTGCGGCACAGCTCGTGGAACAGCGGGCCGACGACCGGGCCGATGTCCTCCGGCTCGTAGCTGCGCGCCACACCGCTGAGTTCCGCCACCCGGACGGCGGGGATGCGCTTGACCACCACGTCGTCGGTGTTCATATGTCCCTCACTCTCGATCGTCCGGAGCCTCGCCTCGACCTGGGCCAGCCGGGTCGCCGCGGCGGCCATCGCCGCCTCCAGCTCCGCCTGCCGCAGCCGCAGCATCCCGCGCAGCTCCTCGGCGCTCACCTGCTCGTCCAGGACCTCCCGCACCTGCCTGAGGGTGAAGCCCAGGTCCTTGAGCGCGGTGATCCGGTTGAGGCGGGCGAGCTGACCCGCCTCGTAGAAGCGGTAGCCGCTCGCGGGATCGACGTGGGCCGGGCGCAGCAGCCCGATCGCGTCGTAGTGGCGCAGCATGCGGACCGACACGCGGCCGTGCCTGGCGAAATCTCCGATGGTGAACATGGTGTGGCGATTCCAATGCCTCACACGGTGTCAGGGTCAAGCGCCGCGTCTCCGGCCGGAGGCGGCGGGACAGCGGCCATGGCGGCCGTCTCGAAAAAAGTAGTTGAGCTTCCAGTGACTGGAAGGTCGAGGCTGTGCATGTGAACGACCGCACGGAGCTCCGCCGAACGGATTCGGCCGCCGCCTGCCGGGACACCGTCGAGAGGGACGATCCCGGACCGCTCACGATCGGACAGCTCGCGAGGCTGGCCGGCGTGCCGGCCCGCACCATCCGGTTCTGGTCCGACATCGGGATCATCCAACCGGCCGGGCGGTCGGCGGGCGGTTACCGGTTGTACGACGCCGCGGCTGTGGCCCGGCTGCACCTCGTGCGCACGCTGCGCGACCTGGGGCTCGACCTCGCCACCGTGGAGCGGGTCGTGACCAGGCGCGTCGGTCTCGCGGAGGTCGCCAGGGCACACGTCGCCGCGCTGGACGCGGAGATCGCCGTCCTGCGGGCGCGGCGCGCCGTCATGCGGTCGGTCGCGGAACACGACGGCACCATCGAGGAGATGAGACTCATGCACGAACTGGCTCGGCTGTCGGCACGGGAACGGCAGCGCATCATCGACGACTTCGTCGACGAGGTGTTCGCGGGCACCGACCCCGACGCGCCCGGCGCGGGAATCGCCCAGAGCATGCGCCGCCTGCCCGAGGCGCTGCCGGACGAACCCACCACCGAGCAGGTGGAGGCCTGGATCGAGCTCGCCGGGCTGGTCTCCGACCCGGCCTTCCGGGAGCGGGTGCGCGGGATGGCGCTCGGCCCGGCCGAGCCCGTGACGCCGGTGTCGTACGACTCGCAGGCAGTCCTGGACGAGGCCGGGCGGGCCTTGGACCAAGGGATCGCCCCGGAGTCGGCGGAGGCCGAGCGGATCGTGGACCGGCTGGTAGGTGCGGATGTGCCCGCCGCCGAACGCGCACGGCTCGCCGACATGCTGGAGAGGTTCACCGACCGCAGGGTGGAGCGATACTGGCAACTGCTCGGCGTGCTCAACGACACGCCTCCGTTCCCGTCCGGGGTGCCCTCCTATGAGTGGTTCATCGCGGCGCTGCGCGCCGGCCGCTGAGCCGGTGAAGGCCATCAGGATCAGGGCGAGGCGCGGTGCGCCGCCCCTCGCCCTTCCATGTGGATGCTCCGGGGCGGCAGGTCCTGCGGTTCCGGCAGCCGCAGCGGCCCGCGGCCCGGGGTGATCGTGCCGAGCACCCGCGATCCGGCCGCGCCGGTGCAGGCGGGCACCGTGCCGGGCAGGCCGTGCGCGGTCAGCCAGCCGAGATAGGAGAACGCCACCGCCTCCTTGGCGTCCGAGGGCACACCGAGGTCGTCGCTCGGCAGCAGCCGCGCTCCTTCGGCCCGCTCACGCAGCGCGCGCATCAGGACCGGGTTGCGCACGCCGCCGCCGGAGACGACCACCGTCCCGAGCCGGTGCCGACGGATCTCCGCCGCGACCGTCTCGGCGGTGAGCGCCGTGAGCGTCGCCACCAGGTCCGGCAGGCCCAGCGCGTACGGCCCGGCGACCCGGTCCAGATAGCCCGCGTGGAACAGTTCCTTGCCCGTCGTCTTCGGCGGCGGCCGGTGATAGTACGGCTCGGCGAGCAACTCGGCCAGCAGGCCCTCGTGGACCTTCCCCGCCGCGGCCAGCCTGCCGTCCTCGTCGTACGGCATGCCGGTGGCGGCGCGTACGGCCGCGTCCGTCAGCGCCGAGGCCGGGCCGGTGTCGTACGCGAGCGGGGGCTCGCACACGGTGAGGTTGGCGATGCCGCCGAGGTTGAGCGCGCCGGCCCGCCCCGCCGAGACGGGCAGCCCGGACAGCAGCGGCAGGTCGAAGGCGGACACGAGCGGCGCGCCCTGCCCGCCCGCGGCCACGTCGCGCACCCGCAGGTCCGACACGACCGGCACGCCTAGCCGTTCGGCGATCCAGGCGGGCTGCCCGAGCTGGAGCGTCCCGCGCACGTGCCCGTCCTCCACCCAGTGGTACATCGTCTGCCCGTGTGAGCAGACGAGGTCGGCGGCCGGACAGGTCGCCGCCGCCTCGGCGAACGCCTGGCCCACGAGCGTGTCGAGACGGCAGACCTCGCCCATGTCCGCGGGGTTCGGCGGCAGCCCGGCGACGATCGCGGCCCGCAGGCCGGGCGGGTACGGCACCGTGCCGGTGCGCTCCACGACACCGGTGAGCAGGTCGCCGTCCCGCGACCAGCGGACGAGCGCGCAGTCGATCCCGTCGTGGGAGGTTCCCGAGATCAGCCCGAGTACGCGCACGCCTGCCTCGCAAGGACCTTTCAGCCGGCTCTCGGCGGGAGGCCGACGAGCTTGATGAGGAAACGGTCGATCTGCTCCTCGGCGGGCGGCCAGGGCAGGTCGGGCTCGTTGATCCGCTGCGACAGCATGCCGTTCACCGCCGTGCGCAGGTCGATCGCGACCGTCGCCGCGTCGTCGCGCGGGGCGACCCCGGCGTCCATGCAGCGCTGGACCGCCTCCGTGGTCCTGGCGACCAGCACCTCCTTGAACGGCATGCCGAGCCTGCGGTGGACCGCGCTCTCGTGCAGCACCTTGTAGAGGCCCGGATGCTCGTGCGCCCAAGCGGCCTGCGCGAGGATCCGGGCCCGCAGGCGGGCTCCCGGGTCTTCGTGCGCCGCGTCGGCCTCGTCGCCGGCCCGCACCAGTTCCTCGTGACAGCGCCGCAGAACCGCGAGCACGAGCGCGTCGCGGTCGGGGAAGTGCAGGTAGACCGAGGTGGCCGCGATGGACACCTCGCGCGCCACGGCCCGCAGCGACAGCGCCTCGTCGTCGGCGAGGTCGTCGAGCATGCGCATGGCCGCCGCGACGATCTCCTCGCGCAGCCGCTCGCCTTGCCCCCGCGCGTTCGGACGGCGGCGGGCGGCGGGAGTCGGGGGCGTGGTGGCTTCCATGACCGGCCCATTGTACGAGGAGAGCTATCGCGCTACAGTCGTAGCGCTACAGCCGTTCACTCAAGGAGCGATTCCTGTGACCGTCCACGCTTCGACGGACTTCGACACGATCAACGAGATGGACCCGGTGTTCGCCCAGATGGCGGCCGCCAGCGTCGGGCACTGCTGGGCGGTGCCCGAGCTGACCGACCGCGAGAAGGTGTTCCTGGCCCTGGTGGCGGACGTCTGCCAGCCGGCCCTCGGGTTCCCGTTCGAGATGCACGTCCGCGCGGGCCTGCGGCGCGGCGTCTCCACCGCGGACATGCGGGCGCTGCTACGCCTGATCTCCTACGACAGCGGGTACGTCGCGGCGCTGGGCGCGCTGGAGCGACTCGCCGAGATCGAGGCCGCGTCCGGGCTGCCCCGCCCGGACGCCGAACCACTGCCCAGTGAACTGCTGGAGACCGGTCCCGGCGCGGCGCCGACCCCGCTGCCCGAGCCGGTGCGGGCCGAGCTGACCGAGCTCGACCCGTACTTCCTGGAGTATTTCGACCTTCAGTCGCGGATGCGGGGCGTCCAGGGGCCGGGCACGTTGAGCGTCCGCGAGCGGGCGTTCACGACGATGAGCATCGACGTGCACTACCAGACGCTGGACGAGACGTTCCGCATCCACGTGGGCCGTGCCTTGGGGGCCGGCGCGTCACACGAGGACGTGCGGGCCGTGCTGCGCTTCAACGCGCAGTTCGGGGCGACGCGGGCATGGCAGGCGTGGAAGGCGCTCAACGCCCACCTCGCCGAGCTCACGCCCGCCCGCTGACGCCCGCTGACGCCCGCTGACGCCGCGGCCCGCACCGCCTGACCGTGCGGACCGGCGCTCGATACGCCCTGCTTAACGCACCCTGTTGTCAATGAACCCTGCTAATGAACCCTGCTAATCAACCCTGCGTTCCCGGCTCGGCTCGCTCTGCCGGGACGCCCGGTCGAGGGCGGTGACGTGGTAGCGGTGGCCGGGCGCGCCGTCCGGGTCCACCCAGCGGACGTGCCTGCCCGCCGGGACGACCGCGACCAGGTGCGCCGCGTCGGCGAAGTCCTGCCGGCCGGCGGGCCGGTCGAATCGGAAGACGGCGAACTGGAACGGGGCGCGGGGTCCGGTGGCCTCGACGTGCAACTCCACACCCCCGCTCACGCGGCGGGCCGAGGCGAGCACGGGACGCCGCGGCCGCTCGCCGCCCGCGAGCCTGGGCAGCAGCGGCGCGAGCGCCGGACGCGTGTAGTGCTCGCTCACGACCGCACCGATCGACCCGAGCCGGTCGTCGCGGACGTCGGCCGCGTTGTACCAGATGTCCCCGCCGACCTCCGGATGGTCGCGGTTGAGCGTGAGGTGCCGGGACAGTTCGTCCGGCTGGAACCACTCGGCGGGCTGCCCCGCCGTCCCCGCCTTGTACGCCGCCTGGCCGATCCACAGCTGCACGCCGGTGCCGGCGGCCACGTCGGACCACCAGGGGACGAGCTTGGCGTAGTCGGCGTTCGACTGGCCGATGTACCAGTAGAGCTGCGGCGCGACGTAGTCGAGCCAGCCCTTCTTCACCCACCCGCGGGTGTCGGCGTGCAGGTTGTCGTACGACTGGCCGCCGCTGGTGTCGGAGCCGAGCGGATCGGTGGCCTTGTTGCGCCAGATGCCCGAAGGCCCGATGCCCCAGATCACCTCGGGCTTGGCCTGCCGCACCCGCCGCTGCATCTCCTGCACCAGCAGGTCGACGTTGTTGCGGCGCCAGGAGGCCAGGTCGGGGAAGCCCGCGCCGTACGCGGCGTACGCGGCCCTGTCGTCGAACGCCGTGGTGTTGACCGGGTAGAAGTAGTCGTCGAAGTGCACGCCGTCGATGTCGTAGCGGGTGACGGCGTCCATCATCGCGTCCTGCACGAACGCCCGGACCTCGGGGATGCCGGGGTTGTAGTAGAGCTTCCCGCCGTACGGGACGATCCAGTCGGGGTGTTTGCGGCCGGGGTGGTCGGGGTGCAGCTTGGCCGGGTCCGACTGCATGGACACGCGGTAGGGGTTGAACCAGGCATGGAACGCCAGGCCCCTCCGGTGGGCCGCCTCGACGGCGAAGCCCAGCGGGTCGTAGCCCGGGTCCTGCCCCTGGACGCCGGTCAGATACTGCGACCACGGCTCGTACGGCGACGGCCAGAAGGCGTCGGCGGTCGGCCTGATCTGCACGAACACGGAGTTGAGCCGGCGCGCCACGGCCAGGTCGAGCCAGGCGGTGAACTCGGCCTGCTGCTGCTCGGGCGTCAGCCCGGTCTTCGACGGCCAGTTGATGTTGACGACCGAGGCGATCCACATGCCGCGCATCTGGCGCAGCGGCGGGACGTACCCGGCGGGAGAGGCGGAGAAGGCGGAAGCGGGGGATGCGGCGAGGGCCGGCAGCGGGACGGCCGACGCCGCGGCGGCGAGGGCCAGGCCGCGCAGCACGGCACGCCGGGAGGGGGAGCTCAATCGGACCTCCGAAAGCCGGGGGGATGCGGCGATCACGACACTGGCAGAAACTTACTTTCAGATCAATGCGGATAAAAGAAAGTGTCATCGACGTGTAATCTGCCCCCAGAGGTCCTCGTGGGAGACGGTGCCGGATATCCAGGTCACGCCGCACATGTCTCGACATGTGGACTTCTGGTCCCGTTGTCCCGCACCGGCGGGCGCATGGATCTAAGCTGATCGCGCACAGGAGAGGCTGCAGGTGATGAACGAGAACGAGGGCGCCGCACCGGCCAACCCGATCGCGACGGTGCGTGCGGTGCTGCCCTCGCTCACCCCCGCCGCCCAGACCATCGCGCGCCTCATCCTCGACGACCCCGCCATGGTGGCCCGCAGCACGATCACGGAGGTCAGCGCGGTCTCGGGGATCAGCGAGGCGACGATCGTGCGGACGGCTCGGGCGCTGGGCTTCGCCGGCTACTCCCAGCTGCGGTTCGCGCTCGCGGCGGCCGTGGCCAGGGACACCCCCGAACGGCTCGTGCCCGGCGACCTCGCCCCGGACGACCCTCTGACCGACGTGATCGCCAAGGTCACCCGGGCCGAGTCGCAGGCGCTCGCCGACACGGCGGCCCAGCTCAGCCCCGACGGGCTCGGCGCGGTGGTGGACGCCGTCGCGGGCGCCCGCCGCGTGGACGTGTACGGCGTGGGCGCCTCCGGACTCGTCGCGGCCGACATGGCGCAGAAGCTGATGCGGATCGGGCTGCCCGGCCACTACTTCACCGACGCGCACCTCGCGCTCACCAGTGCCGCGCTGCTCCGCGAGGGAGACGTGGCGGTCGGGGTGAGTTGCACCGGCGAGACGCCCGACGTGCTCGGCCCGGCGCGGGTCGCCCGCAAGGCCGGCGCGACGGTCGTGGCGATCACGAACAACCCGCGCTCGTCGCTGGCCGGGCTCGCCGACCACGTCCTGATCTCCGCCGGGCGCGAGACGGCGTTCCGGCCGGGCGCGCTGGCCAGCCGGATCAGCCAGCTGCTCATCGTCGACTGCGTCTTCGTCGGCGTCGCGCAGCGCACCTTCGACACCTCCGACGCCGCCTTACGCGCGACCCGCGACGCGCTCGCCGACTACCTCGGCGACGCCCACCGCCGCGCCCGCTCGGCCTGACCCGACCTCAGGAACCCGTCCGGTCCACCGGTTCCGTGAGGGCGCGACCGCCTCGAAGCGCCCTCTGCCCCCGCCCGGCCGGCTCTTTCGCGGCAGGGAGGCCGCAAGGTCCGGCCGGCACTCGTCAGGCGGCGCCTCCGGCGTGGCGGGCGCCCTCCAGCCGGTCGCCGTTGGCCTTCAGCAGCGCCCGGGCGCCGTCCGGGCCGAGATCGTGCTCGATCATCAGCACGGCCACCTTGACGTTCCAGTCCGCCGCCTCAAGCGCGGCCCGCGCGGCGGCGGACCCGGCGCCGGTGATGTCGCCGACGATCCGCGTCGCCCTGCGCGCGAGCTTCTCGTTCACCGCCGAGACCTCGATCATGGCGTTCCCGTACGTCCTGCCGAGCCGGATCATCGCGATCGTGGAGATCATGTTGAGCACGAGCTTCTGGGCGGTCCCCGCCTTGAGCCGGGTCGAGCCGGCCACCACCTCGGGGCCGACCACCACCTCGATCGGATGCTCGGCCCGCTCCGACAGCGGCGACCCCGGGTTGCAGGACACGCTCACGGTCAGCGCTCCGCGGCGGGCGGCCTCGTCCAGCGCTCCGAGTACGAACGGCGCGCGACCGCTGGCGGAGATCCCCACGAGCGAGTCGAGCGGGCCCAGGCCGCGGCCGGCGATGGCCGCCGCCCCGCCGTCGTGGTCGTCCTCGGCGCCCTCGACCGACCGGGTCAGCGCGGCCTCGCCGCCCGCGATGACTCCCTGCACGAGTTCGGGGTCGGTGCCGAAGGTCGGCGGGCATTCCGAGGCGTCGAGGACGCCGAGCCTGCCGGACGTCCCCGCCCCCACGTAGAACAGGCGTCCGCCCCGCGCCATGCGGCCCGCGATCGCGTCGATGGCGGCCGAGACGGCCGGAATGGCCAAGGCCACCGCGCCGGGCACCGTGGCGTCGGCCGCGTTCATCAGGCGGGCGATCTCCTCGGTCGGGAGCCGGTCGATCTCGCGGTAGCGCGGGTCGCTCTGCTCCGTATAGAGCTCGCTCTGCTCGGTGTAGAGCTCGCTCTGCTCGGTGTAGAGCTCCTGCTCTGTATCGAGCTCGCTGTGCTCTGTGGACAGGCCCGTCAGTGGGTCAGTCATCTCGTCCCTGTCGTCGGTTTCCATCTCCGGCCTCCCCCGATCGCCGTACGCGTCCGAAACGACTCCTCACCGGCCGCTCACCGGCACGGCGACCACGCTGCGGCGCTCGGGATGGAAGCAGGCGTGCTCCTGCGGCACGTCGCCGTCGCGGCCGAGCGCGGGCCGCTCGCGTTCGCACCGCTCGGTTCTGAACGGACAGCGCGGCGCGAACAGACAGCCGTCCGGGTGCTCCCCCGACGCCTCCACCGGCACGACCCGCTGCTCGCCCGGCGACTCCAGGCCGTGGAGCACCGGGATGGCCGACAGCAGCGCCTGCGTGTAGGGGTGCACCGGAGCCGAGATGACGCACTCGACCGGGCCGCGTTCGACCACCTGGCCGCGGTAGATGACGTACAGCTCGCCGTCGGTGCCGATGTAGCGGGCCGTCGCCACGTCGTGGGTGATGAACAGCACGCTCACCCCGAGGCGCTCGCGCAGGTCCTTCAGCAGCGCGAGGATGCCCAGGCGCAGCGATACGTCGATCATCGAGACGGCCTCGTCGGCGACCAGGACCTCGGGATCGACGGTGAGCGCGCGGGCGATCACCACGCGCTGGCGCATGCCGCCCGACAACTGGTGCGGATAGCGCGGCAGCACGTAGCCCGGGTCGAGCCCGACCAGACCCAGCAGTTCCCGCGCCCGCTCGTCGGCCCACGAACGGGGCCGGCCGGTCTGCCTCGCCCGCAGCGCGAGCGGCGCGGCCAGCGCCTGGTGAATCGTCCGCGTCGGGTTCAGCGCGGAGTACGGGTCCTGGTGGATGAGTTGCACCCGGCGGAAGTACGGCTGCCGCCTCCGGTGGCTCAACGACGACATCGCCACGCCGTCGATGACGATCTCTCCGGAGTCGCAGGTCTCCAGCCCGGCGATGATCCGGCCGAGCGTGGTCTTGCCACAGCCCGACTCGCCGATGAACGAGACGGCGCCGCCCTTCGGGATCGCGAAGTCCACGCCGCGCAGCGCCGGGACCTCCCGCGCTCCGAGGACCCCGCCGCGCTGCGCGAACGTCTTCGTGATGCCGGTCCCGCTGATCATGCCTGGTCCTCCCCCGTCGCGGCGGCCACGGCCGGTCTGTCCCCGTCGTCGTCCCGTACGACGTGGCACGCCGCCGAGCGGGAGCCCCGGATGACGACGGGCGGGCTGCCGGTCTCGCACACGTCCATGCGCAGCGGGCAGCGCTCGCGGAACACGCACCCGTCGGCCGGGATGTCGGCCAGCGTCGGCGGACGGCCCGGCAGGGCGCGCGCCTCGCCGATGTCGCCGACGAGGCGCGGGATGGCCCCGAGCAGCCCCCGCGTGTACGGGTGGCGCGGCTCGGCCAGCACCTCGCGGGTCGGGCCCTGCTCGGCCACCCGCCCGCCGTACATGACCGCGAGCCGGTCGGCGACCTCGGCGACCACCCCGAGGTCGTGGGTGATGACGAGCGTGGTGAGCCCCCGCTCGGCGTGGACCTCCCGGACGATGCGCAGGATCGTCGCCTGCGTGATCATGTCGAGGGCGGTCGTGGGCTCGTCCAGCACGACGAGGCGGGCGTTCAGCACCAGGGCCAGCATGATGCCGACCCGCTGGCGCATGCCGCCGGACAGTTCGTGCTGGTAGGAGTCGAGCACCCGGGCGCCGTCCAGGCCCATCCGGCCGAGCAGGTCGCGGGCGTCCGCCAGCAGGCCGCGCGCGTCCTCGACGCCGTGGGAACGGCCCAGGTCGAGCACCTGTTTGCCGACCGTCTTGAGCGGGTTGAGGGAGTTCTGCGCCGCCTGGAAGACGTACCCGACATGTCGTCCCCGGGCCCGGCGAAGCCCCTCGCCGCCGAGCGCCACCACGTCGCCGAGCCCGTCGATCTCGACGCTGCCCGCGGCGATCCTGCCGGGCGGCTGTACGGCGTTGAGCAGCGACAGCGCGAGCGTGGACTTGCCGGAGCCCGACTCGCCGACGACACCGGTGATCGTGCCGGGCGCGAGGGCGAGGTCGACGCCGGACACCGCCGGCAGCTCGCCGGCCGGGGTGCGGTAGACCACGGTCAGCCCGCGGATCCGCACGCCGGGAGGGCTCTGCTCGGGAGCCATGCTCACTCCTCCCGCAGCCGGGGGTTGAAGATCTCGTCCATGGCGTCCACGACCAGCACGATGCCGAGCGTGAGCAGCAGGATCGCCAGCAGCGGCGCCAGCAGATACGGCAGCGCGGCCGTCGTGGTCAACGCTCCGCCGCCGAAGACGGCGAGGTTGAGCATGACGCCCCAGTTGTTCGCCTCGAACGGCAGCACGCCCAGGAAGAACAGGCCCACCTGCGCGTAGACCGCGCCGGTCACCGCGATGAGCGCGTTCATCGCGATGTACGGCGCCATGCCGGGCAGCAACTCCCTGCCGACGATGTGCGTCGTGGACAGGCCGAGCCCCCGGGCGGCCTCGATGAAGCCCCGCTCACGCAACGACAGCGTCTGCGCCCGCACGGCCCGGGCCACGCCGCCCCAGCCGAGCAGCCCGAGCACCAGTCCCATCTCGACGGCGCCGGTGAACTTCCACACCGTCGACAGCACCAGCAGCAGCGGCAGCCCGGGGATCGTGAGCTTCATGTCGGTGAACCGCATGAGCACGGTGTCCCAGCGGCCCCGCCGGAACCCGGCGAACAGCCCGATGCCCGCGCCGACGACGACCGTGATGACGGCCGTCACGACGGCGGTCAGCAGGACGTACCGGGAACCGGTGACGACGAGGGCGAGCACGTCCGTGCCCTCGAAGTCGGTGCCGAACGGGTGCCGCAGGCTCGGCGGGGCGTAGAGCGCGCTCGTGTCGCGGGGCAGCGGGTCGGGGTAGAGCAACGGCCCGAAGATCCCCATGAAGGCGAACACCGCGAGGATGACCGCCCCGGCCATCCGGCTCGGCTTGCGCCGCATGACCCGCCAGACGCCTCGCCAGAAGTTGCGGCGGACCGCCGCTGTGGCCCCCGCCTCCGCCTCCGGCACGATCGTCGCGCTCATGCCACCCCCTCGCCTGGCGGCTCGGGGTCGCATTCGCGAATCGCACCGTGCCTACTGATTCGCTCGCTCCGCTCGCTCATGCCACCCCCTCGCCTGGCGGCTCGGGGTCGCATTCGCGAATCGCACCGTGCCTACTGATTCGCTCGCTCCGCTCGCTCATGCCACCCCCCCTCCGCTGCGCACCCGGGGGTCGATGACCGTGTAGAGGAGGTCGGCGGCGATGTTCGCCACGACGACCGCCGTCGTGATGAGCAGGAACGCCCCGCCCATCAGCGAGTAGTCACGGTTGTTGATGCTGTCGATGAGCATCAGCCCCAGGCCCGGGTAGTTGAAGATGCGCTCGATGAAGATCGCGCCGCCGAAGAGCAGGCCCAGCGAGAGCGCCAGGATCGTGAACAGCGGCAGGATCGCGTTGCGCGCCACGTAGCGGAAGATGATCGACCGCTTCATCCCGCGCAGCTCGGCGGCCAGGATGAAGTCGTCGCCGAGCACGGTGACCACGCTCGACTTCATCGCGAGGATCCACCCGCCGTAACCCGCCAGCGCGTACGTGACGACCGGCAGGGTGGCGTGCTGGACCAGCGAGCCGATGTAGTCGGGGGTGAAGCCGGGGTCGATCACGATGTCGGCCGTCCCCCCGGCAGGCAGGATCGGGATCAGCGTGGTGAAGATCGCTCCCAGCAGCAGCGCCAGCACGTACTGCGGGACGCCGTGCAGCAGCGATCCGGAGATCGCGAGGAGGTCGCCCAGCACGCCGGTCCGCTTGATCGCCGCGTAGACGCCCATGACGACCCCGACGAGGAAGCTCAGCAGCGTCCCGGCGAGCACCGGGATCACGGTCCACTTGGCGGCGGAGAACAGCACGGTGGACACGCCGGCGCCGGGCACGGACAGCGACTGCCCGAGGTCGAGGTGGGCCAGCCCGCCCATGTAGTCGAGGTACTGCTCCCACAGGCTGCCCTTCGGCGTGAAGCCGTACAACACCTCGACCGCGCGCTGGGCGGCGTCGGGGGCCATGCCCTGCTCGACGAGCTTCTGGTAGCGAGCGGCGAGCGGGTCGCCCGGGACGCTCCTGATGATCAGGAAGCTGATCGTCGTGACGACCAGGATCATGACGAACCCGCGGGCCACATGGCCCGCGAGCCGCCGGAGGAGAACCATCATGGACTATTGCTTTTTCTTGATCATGCCGAGCTGGATCCAGACGCCGGAGGGCTGGCGCAGCAGATCGCTGTCGTCGGGAGGGAAGCCGGTGAAGCGGTTGGTGTTGACGAACTGCGTGTTCACGTAGTCCCAGAGCTGGATAACCGGGAGATCCTGGTTGGCCGCCTTGGCGAGCTTGGCGATCACAACCTTCTGCTCGTCGCCGCTGACGCTGTTGAGCTGGGCGGTCAGCTCACCGGGGTTGACCGCGCCGACGCCCTCGACGTCGATCGACTCGGGGCCGCCCATCCAGTTGCCGTCCTTGCCGGGAGCCGAGTGCTTGACCTTGCCGCCGAGGATGTTCCAGCCGTTGGAGGTGCCGTACAGGCGCTGGAAGATGTTGTACGGCGCGGGCCCGAGCGCGATGAGCCAGAAGCCCAGGTCGTACTTGCCCTCGGCGAGCTCCGACAGGTAGAGCGGGTAGTCGGCGGTGGTCACCACCTCGGCGTCCACGCCGGCCGTGGTGAGCTGGCTGGTGATGGCCTTGGCCGCGGAGACCCAGTCGGAGAACGGCGCCGGGATGTGGATGGTCACCTTCCACGGCTTGCCGTCGGCCAGCGTCCACTTGCCGTCCTTCTTCTTGAGGCCGGCCTCCGTGAACTCCTTGTCGGCCTTGGCCGGGTCCAGCTTGTACGGCTCCAGCGCGTCGAGTTCGGCGCCGAGCCATTCCCTGGCGGCCTTCTGGTGGATGCCCGAGGTGGTCACGGCCGCCGTGCCGCCCTCCGGAGAGGCGATCTGCGTGACCTCCTCACGGTTGATCAGGTAGGCCAGCCCGCGCCGCACGTGCACGTTGTCGTACGGCTTCTTCGCCTGGTTGAACGCCAGCGAGACGGCCACCGGGGAGTAGCCCTTGATGACCTGGTTGCCGGGGGTCGCCTTGATGCGCTTCATCACGTCGGCGGGCACCGCGGTGAACGGGGCGTTGTCGAGCTTGCCGGAGGTCAGGTAGTTCCAGATCTGCTCGTTCCCGGTGGTGTTGAGCAGCTTGAGCTGGTCGGGCGCGACGTTGGCGGCGTTGTAGAAGTTCTTGTTCTTCACCAGCAGCGCCTCGCCGGGGTTCATCCGCTTGAGGACGAACGGCCCGGCCGACACGTCCTGGGCCGGGGCGAACGCGAGCACCTTCTCCGACAGCGCCTTGATCTGCCCGCGCGCCGCCTCCGCCTCCGGGCCGTCGCCGCGGGCGGTCTTGAGCATGTCCCAGAAATCGCCGGGGACGACGCTCTGCCACACGTGCTTCGGCACCACGAAGGCGTCCATGACCCCGCGTACGAACGTGACGCTGGGGTTCTTCATGTCCTGGGTGATCTTGATGGTCTTGTCGTCGACGACTTGGACGTCCGAGGCCGCGCCGGCCGCGCCGGGATCGACCGCGAAGGCGGTGCTGCCCTGGGTGTAGGCCAGCGCGATGGAGAACCTCACGTCCTCGGCGGTGACGGGCTGCCCGTCGGACCACTTGTTGCCCGGCTGCAGGTGAAGGGTGATCGAGGAGTTGTCCGGCGCGATCTCCCAGCTCGCCGCGATGCCCGGATAGAACTGGTTCGGGTCGGTGAGGGTGTTCTTCGCCCAGGCGATCCTCATCGCGTTGTAGCCCCAGAACGCGTTGCCCTTGGGGTTCCACGGGTTGATCGGCGCGTTGACGTCGAGCGACGGCTTGTTGATATCGACCGTGGTGTAGACGCCGCCACCGCCGCCTGTGGAGTTCCCGCTCGTGCCGCCGCCGCTGCATGCCGCGACGGCCGCGAGGCTGAGCAACGCCGCGACCGCTGTCAGACGTTTCATTGACCGCTCCGGGGGGTTGAGCTAATGCGGATCTTGTCCGGACCATATGCGGCGGTCCAAGCTCAGGTCAATAATCTGCAAAACTCGTGAGGGTTCTGCAACTTTCCTTCATCCGAATCGCGGCGAAACCGAGCGCCGTGATCGCCCGCCGGAAGTGGCGGTCTTCTCTCCGCTCGGTCAGCGAACTGTTACTGGTCGCCCCCACACGATCACATTACGTTGCGAGCAAAGGCCCCGCCCTACGAGGAGGACTGGCGTGAAGTCCATCGCCCGATTCTGTGGCAACTGCAGCTGCGGCTGCCCCGAGCTGTTCGTGGACGCCTCCGCCCCGGCAGAGCGTCAGGTCGTCATCACCGACGACTTCGGCCAGAAGGTGGAGATGAGCATCGACCAGCTCGGCTCGCTCGTGGAGGCGGCGAAGACCGGCGCGCTGGACGACCTCGCGCTCACCGGCTGACCGTGAACCCGGCCGCCCTGTTCGCCGGGGGCCTCGCCGCCGGCCTGGCCGCGGGCACGGCGTCGTGCGCCGCGGTCCAGGGCGGCCTCCTCATCGGCCTCGTCTCCCCCCGCGGGAGCCCGCACGGCCCGTCGCGCGGGCTTCCTCCGGTGGCCGCGTTCCTGACCGGCAGGCTCGCCGCCCACACCGCCCTCGGGGCGTTGCTCGGGCTGGCGGGCGCGGTCGTCCAGATCGGCCCGCGCACCCGCGCGGCGCTGCTCGTCGCCGCCGGAACCGCGGTGGTCGTCCTCGCCGTACGGATGCTCCGCCGCCGCGGCGCGGGCTGCGCTCCGGCGGGACCCGGGCCGGCGCGCCCCTCACGCGGACGTGGATGCTCGCCCCCGGACAGCGAGCCCGTGCACAGCGAGCACGGGCACAACGGGCACGAGCACAACGGGCACGGGCACAGCGAGCACGGATGCGATTGCGCGCCACCGCGCAGCGCACCCGGCCGCACGGCCTCTGCCACCCGCGAGACCGCATCCCCTGGCACGGCCGCGGCAGAGACGGTCACGCGGGGCGGCACGCGCTCCCCGACTCTCGTGCGGGCGGCGGCACTGGGCATGGCCACGATCTTCGTACCGTGCGGCGTCACGATCGGCATGGAGGTCGTGGCCGTCGGCGCGGGTTCCGCGCTCGGAGGCGCGGCCGCGCTCGCGGGGCTCGCCCTCGGCACGGCGCCCGCCTTCGCCGCGCTGGGACTGCTGCTGCGTACGCTCGCCTCGACCAGGCTGGCCGCCCTGGCGGGGATCGCGGCCCTGGCCGCCGGGCTGTTCACCGTCGGCTCCGGCCTGCGGCTCGGTGGCTGGCTGCCGGACTTCTCGCTACCCCAGTTCGGCTCCCCCGCCGCCGCCGCGGGACGCGCCCTCACCGGAACCGACGGCGTGCAGCGGCTCACCGTCTGGGCGACCGCGGAGGGTTTCCGGCCCGGCATCGCCGTCGCCGCCGCCGACCGGCCCGTCGAACTCGTCTTCAGGACGAAGGACAACCGGAGCTGCACACGCACGCTCGCGATCGACGACCACGACGTCGTGCTCCCCGTGACCGGCGAGCGCGTGGTGCGGCTCGCGGCCCGTCCGGAGGGGCGGCTGCGTTACGCCTGCGGGATGGGAATGTACGTGGGCTTCGTCAGGTTCGAGCGCATCCCCTGACCCGTGAGCGGTCCAAGGTGGAGGGCCCACATGGAGTTCCCGCGGCAGGCCGGGCGATGCGGATGCCGGCCGGGTGGTTCCGGCCGGCGTCAGCTGTGCCACGCTCGCCGCGGGTCAGGGAAGGCGCCGGCTCGCCGCGAGGGCGTTGTCGGCCCGGGTCTGGTCCCGGGTGGCGGGCGTCACGCAGACGTGGTCGGCCGGAGTGGCCTCCCGCCAGACGTATCCCTGCTTGCACGTGTCCGCCCCGTAGGGTCCCCACCCCTGGCGCCGGCTCGCCGCGAGGGCGTTGTCGGTGCGCACCTGGTCGCGGGTGGCGGGCGTCACGCAGACGTGGTCCGCGGGAGTGGTCTCGCGCCAGACGTATCCCTGCTTGCACGTGTCCGGCCCGTACGGCTTGTTCACCGAACCGCCCGGCCAGAAGGGCGGGTTCTTCGGAACGGTGTACGTGATCTCGGTCCAGCCGGAGTACCGGGTCGAGAAGAGGCCGCCGGACCAGCCGCCTTCCACCTTGAAGGTGTAGGTCCGGCCGGGAACCAGCGTCCCCGTGGTGGCCGTGGTCGCGTTGCCCGGCAGCTCCATCTGCACGCCGGGGTCGTACCGGAACAGCACCTTCTTGTACGGCGGGCTGCCGTTGACCCACTGCACCGTCGCCCGGTAGTCGCGGTACGCGACGACCCGCAGAGCCTGCGGCTTGGGCACGGGGCGCAACTGGCCCGCACCCGGAGGGTAGGAGGGCGCGTTCCCGTTGATCGGGATGGGGTCGCTGGAACTGCACTCCGACGGGTGCCCGGGCCACAGGTAACAGACGGTCACCCGGGGGGCCTGCCCGGCGTAGGCCCGCACGTGCGCGGCGGGAACGGTGAACGAGGTGGTGGCCCCCCTGTCGTCCCATCGGCCCTCCTGGTTGGCGCCGAAATACAGGACCGTCGACTCGCCCGGGACCGTGCCGGAGAAGAACGTGTCCGGTCCCCATGTCACCCGTAACGCGCCGTCGTCCGGAATGATGCTGGTGATCCTCGGGGGGCGCCGGTTCACGTCCGCGTGCGCGGCACCGGCCACCGTCCCGCACGTGAGACCGACGGCCAGCCCGCCGACGATGACGGCCTTGACACGTGCTCCACGACGCTTCATCTGACTCATCTCTCTTTCCTGGATCCGCTTTGACGAGTCCCACGATGCGCCGGGGCCCTGACCGGCAGCATCGTGGCAATCCCTGCGGCGAACTCCGGGATATCCCGGAACCCTCGGCCGCCGGACGCACGCCAAGCTCAGGCGGGAGCGCGGGGTGGCGATGCTCGTGCGTCCGGCACGCCGTCGGGGCGTCACCCCAATGTCTTGCCAATAACGCTCCGTGACGCCCCGGTTACATGCCACCCTGTCTGGCATGACACTAGTGGGAGCGACGGAGGCGACAGCGTGGCCCGGGATACCGGTCCCGCGTACCCCTGAACCCCTGGACCCGGCCGAGGCGAACCTGGTCGACAGGGCCCGCGACGGCGACCGCGACGCGGCGCACCGGCTGGGCCGGCTGTGCGCGGAGCGCGACGACCGACTGGGCGCCCGGCACTGGTGGGAACGGGCGGCGCGGGCGGGCAACGTCGACAGCGCCTACAACCTGGGGCTGTGGCACCGCACGCACGGGACGACCGAGGAGGCCATCGGCTGGTTCGAGCTGGCGGCCGACACCGGCGACGCCGACGCGGCGACGAACCTGGCCTCGCTGCTGCTGGAGCGGCGCGGCGACACCGACGGAGCGCGCAAGTGGTTCGAGCGGGCGGCCGAGGACGGCTCCCGCCACGCGGCCCGGCGGCTGGCCCTGCTGTGCGAGGACCAGGGCGACGGCATGGGCGCCCGGCGCTGGCACTTCAGGGCGGCGGTGGACGGCGACCTGCGCTCGGCCCACGACCTGGGCTTCCTGGGCTACGCCGCGGGCGACGAGGCGGAGGCGCTGCACTGGTGGGAGTACGCGGCGCGCGGCGGCCAGGCGGAGGCCGCCTATCACATGGCCCTGCTCCTGCACGCGGCCCGCGACGAGAAGGGCGCGGAGGCGTTCTACCGGCTCGCCGCCCGCGCCGACCACCCCGGGGCGGCCTTCCGGCTCGGCGACATGGCGCTGTGCCGGGGCGACCTGCCCACAGCGCGTGCCTGCTTCGAACGGGCGGCGAAGACCGGGCGGCCGGACGCGCGGCGGATGGCCGGTCTCGTCTGCGCCCGGATGGACGACAAGGCGGCGGCCGCCCACTGGTACGGGCGGGCCGCGGCCGACGACCCCGAGGCCGCCTTCCGCTTCGGGCTGCTGCTCGTCGCGGAGCACAACGACCTGAAGGGCGGACGCCACTGGTTCAGGCGGGCGGCCGAACGCGGGCACCACGGCGCCATGGTCGAACTGCGGACGCTGCTGCCCCTGCTCGGCGCGTCCCCCGAGGCCGAGGGATGCCTGCTCGACCCGGCCCCGCCGTACTGGAGCCGGCCCGCGGAGCCCGGGCAGGCCGCACGCGCGGAACTCGCCGTCGCGGCGGCGCGCAGGCGCGGCGACCCGGCGGCGGAGCCCGAGGACCTGATCGAGATCCTCGGCACGTGGGATCTGGTCACGGGTGATCTGGTCACAGGGGCGTTACCCCCCGGTGACGTGCCGGACGAGGCCGGACCGGCGGACACCGTGGGGTGGCTCGCACGGGCGAGCGGGCTGCACCGGGCCGCGATCGAGCACCTCGGCCTGGTGCGCGCGACGCTGCTGCGGCCGGGCACGGCCCCGTGGCCCACTCCGGCCGAGGTCGAGCACGTGCTCGGCACCGCGAGGGATCTGCGCAGACGCCTCGGCCTGCGCTGATCCCCCACGTATGCGGTCAGGCGGCGAGGATCTCCGCGACCGGCGTGTACCGCAGACCGTGCGCCGCCGCGACCGGCTCGTTGGTGAGCACGCCGGCGTGGGTGTTGAGGCCCAGGCCGAGCGCCTCGTCGCCGCGCAGCGCGTCCTTCCAGCCCTTGTCGGCGAGCTTGAGGACGTAGGGCAGGGTCGCGTTGGTCAGGGCGTAGGTGGAGGTGTTGGCCACCGAGCCCGGCATGTTCGCCACGCAGTAGAACACCGACTCGTGCACGCGGAACGTCGGCTCGTCGTGCGTGGTCGGGCGGGAGTCCTCGAAGCAGCCGCCCTGGTCGATCGCGATGTCGACGAGCACGGAGCCCGGCTTCATGCGGGAGACCAGCTCGTTGGAGACGAGCGTCGGGGCCTTGGCGCCCGGGATGAGCACGGCGCCGATGACCAGGTCGGCCTCGATCACGGCCCGCTCGATCGCGTACGACGTCGAGACCAGCGTCTTCAGCCGGCCCTGGTAGATGGCGTCGATGAAGCGCAGCCGGTCGATGTTGACGTCGAGGATCGTCACGTCCGCGCCCATGCCGACGGCGATCTGCGCCGCGTTCAGGCCGGAGACGCCGCCGCCGATCACGACGACCTTGGCGGGGGCCACGCCGGGCACCCCGCCGGGGAGCACGCCGCGGCCGCCGTTGAAGCGCATCAGGTTGTACGCGCCGACCTGGGGGGCCAGCCGCCCGGCGACCTCCGACATCGGGGCCAGCAGCGGCAGGCCGTTGCCGACCTGGACGGTCTCGTACGCGATGGCGGTGGTGCCGGCCGCGAGCAGCGCGTCGGTGCACGGGCGGGAGGCGGCCAGGTGGAGGTAGGTGAACAGGATCTGGTCCGCGCGGAGCCGGTGGTACTCCTCCGCGATCGGCTCCTTGACCTTGAGGATCATCTCGGACTCGGCCCACACCTCGTCGGCGCCCTCGACCAGCTTGGCGCCGGCCGCGAGGTACTCCTCGTCGGTGATGTGGGAGCCGAGCCCGGCGCCGCGCTGGACGCTGACCTCGTGGCCGTGACGGACGAGCTCGTGGACGCCGGCCGGGGTGGCGGCGACGCGGTATTCGTGGTTCTTGACCTCGGCGGGCACGCCGATCTTCATGAGTTGTGTCCTTTCGAGCGGTCACTCGTCACGGTCGCCCCCTACCCGGCCGCACGAGCTCCATGGTCTACAGGCGGGCCCACGCCTCGGTGAGCACCGAACGGAGGATCGACTCGATCTCGTCGAACTCCTTGGGGCCGCAGATCAGCGGCGGGGCGAGCTGCACGACCGGGTCCCCTCGGTCGTCCGCCCGGCAGTACAGGCCGGCGTCGTACAGCGCCTTCGAGAGGAAGCCGCGCAGCAGGCGCTCCGACTCCTCCTCGTTGAACGTCTGCTTGGTGGACTTGTCCTTGACCAGCTCGATTCCGTAGAAGTAGCCCGAGCCGCGGACGTCGCCGACGATCGGCAGGTCCAGCAGCCGGTCGAGGGCCGCCTTGAACACCGGCTCGTTGGCCGTGACGTGCTCGAGCAGGCCCTCCCGCTCGAAGATGTCGAGGTTGGCCAGGGCGACGGCGGCCGACACCGGGTGGCCGCCGAAGGTGTAGCCGTGCGCGAAGGTCTCGGTGCCGTTCTTGAACGGCTCGAACAGCCGCTCCGAGGCGATCATCGCGCCGATGGGCGAGTAACCGCTGGTCAGACCCTTCGCACAGGTGATGATGTCCGGCACGTAGTCGAACTTCTGGCCGCCGAACATCGTGCCCAGCCGGCCGAAGGCGCAGATGACCTCGTCCGACACGAGCAGCACGTCGTGGGCGTCGCAGATCTCGCGCAGGCGCTGGAAGTATCCGGGGGGCGGCGGGAAACAGCCGCCGGCGTTCTGCACCGGCTCGACGAAGACGGCGGCCACGGTGTCCGGGCCCTCCATCTCGATGGCCTTGCCGACCTGGTCGGCGGCCCAGCGGCCGAACGCCTCGGGGTCCTTCTCCAGGCCGGGGAAGCCGGAGATCTCGTCGGCGCGGTAGAGGTTCGTGTTGGGGGCCTTGATCGCGCCGGGCACCAGCGGCTCGAAGACCTGCTTGAGCGCCGGGATGCCGGTGATCGACAGCGCGCCCTGCGGGGTGCCGTGGTAGGCGATGGACCGGCTGACGACCTTGGTCTTCAGCGGCTTGCCCTTGATCTTGTAGTACTGCTTGGCCAGCTTCCAGGCCGACTCGACGGCCTCGCCGCCGCCGGTGGTGAAGAACACGCGGTTGAGGTCGCCGGGGGTGAGCTCCGCGAGTCGCGCGGCGAGCTCGGCGGCCTTCGGGTGGGCGTACGACCACAGGGGGAAGAACGCGAGCTCCTGGGCCTGCTTGGCGGCGGCCTCGGCCAGCTCGGCGCGGCCGTGGCCGACCTGGACCACGAACAGTCCGGCCAGGCCGTCGAGATACCGCTTGCCGTGGATGTCGTAGACGTAGGCGCCCTCGCCGCGCACGATCATGGGCACCTCCCCTCCCTCATAGGAGGAGTGGCGCGTGAAGTGCATCCAGAGATTGTCCTGTGCGGCCTTGAGTACGTCGGGGCGCGTCATCGCAACCTTCCCTCAGGTGATCCGTCGCTGTTGGACAGTGTGCATGCCACTTCTGCGTTTTGCCAAGTGATTACGTGGCTTCACTGTGAAAGAAGTTCGGATTCCGCGACATCGACATGTAACGGCAACGAAATCCGTCACGGTAGATTGAAGCCGCCCAGACGTGGGAGATGGGTCCGCCGGACCTGTGGTCAAATGGGGTCCACCCAGCCGGGAAGATCCGCGTACATCCGGGAGAACGCCGTGACACCAGAGGAGATCGAGCGCGCCGTCGAGGAGGGCATGCCGCAGACGGTCGAGGACCTCAGGCGCCTGGTCGCCATCCCGTCCGTCGCGTTCCCCGGCCACTCCGAGGCCCCGGTCCTGGAGGCCGCGGCGCTCGTGGAGCGACTGCTGCGCGCCGCCGGCCTCCCGCACGTCCGGCAGATCCCCATCGAGGGCAGCTTCCCCGCCGTGTTCGCCGAGGCGCCCGCCCCCGACGGGGCCCCGACCGTGCTGCTCTACGCGCACTACGACGTGCAGCCCTCCGGCGACCTCGCCCTGTGGCGCACCCCGCCGTTCGAGCCCACGGTCGTCGACGGGATCATGTACGGCCGGGGCGCGGCCGACGACAAGAGCGGCGTCATCGCCCACGTGGCCGCGCTGCGCGCCTTCAACGGCCGGTTCCCGGTCGGCGTGAAGGTCATCATCGAGGGCCAGGAGGAGTACGCCGGCGAGCGCCTGGAGGCGTTCGTCGAGGCCAACCCCGACCTGCTGCGCGCCGACGCCATGGTCATCGCCGACGTCGGCAACCCCGAGGTGGGCGACCCCGCGATCACCACGTCGCTGCGCGGCATGGCCGCGTTCACCGTGGAGGTCCGCACGCTCGCCGAGGCCGTGCACAGCGGCGCGTTCGGCGGCGCCGCCCCCGACGCGCTGGCCGCGCTCATGCGCATGCTGACCGCCCTGCACGACGACCAGGGGAACGTACGGGTGCCCGGCCTCGAACCGGGGACCTTCCCCGGCGAGGCTCTCGGCGAGGAGGAGTTCCGTGCGCTCGCCGGAGTGCTCGACGGCGTGTCGCTGGTCGGCGACGGCTCGCTCGCCGACCGGCTCTGGGCGTCGTACGCGATCACGGTGACCGGGCTGGACGTGCCGACGGTGACCGGCGCGATCAACGCGGTTCAGGCGGTCGCCCGGGCCCGCGTCACGATCCGCATCCCCGCGAGCGGGAACGCCAGGCAGGCGCTCAACGACGTGACGGCCTTCCTGGAGAAGGTCGCGCCGTGGGGGGTCAAGGTCTCCTTCGGCGACTTCGTCAGCGGTTCGGGCTTCCAGATCGAGCCGGGCGGTCCGGCGATGAACGCCGCGGAGCGGGCGCTGGAGCGCGCCTTCGGCCGGACGCCGCGCCAGGTCGGCCAGGGCGGCTCGATCCCGCTGGTGGCGGCCCTCGCCCGGCAGTTCCCCAAGGCCGAGATCCTGCTGTACGGCGCCGAGGACGACGGCGCCTCGATCCACGCCCCCAACGAGCGGGTGGTGCTGGAGGAACTGCGCCGCATCATCACGACCGAGGCCCTGTTCCTCGCCGACTACGGCGGCTGGCACGGCGCGGCCTGACGCCGATCGTCGCAAGCGGGAAGGCCCGGTGGCTGGGGGAACCACCGGGCCTTCCATCTTTCTCGCACCGCCGTCACACGTGGCCCCGGGGATCTCGGGGCCGGTCGGCGCGCTTACTGATAGTGGATGTCGGAAGAGCTGTAGATGCAGTTCGTCCCGTCGGCGCCGCTACCGATCTCCGTCGGCTCGCTGCCCTTCGGCACGCCCTTGTACTTCAGGCACACGATCATCTTGTGGTTGGGGTCGTTCTTGATCGTGATGTTGGAGAAGCGCGCGGTGTCGCCCCAGTTGGTGTTGATGCCCGCGAGCGCCTTGCCGGGGTAGGTCGCCACGATGTTCGACATCTGGACGTGCCGCTGGTAGGAGTTCGTGCAGTTGCCGCAGGCGCGGTAGAGCTTCCCGAAGTTGTCCACCTGGAAGTTCTTGATGACCATGGTGCCGGGGCCGTTGTGCTGGAACACCTTGTCGGAGGCGCTCTTCGCGCCGCCGCCGTCGATGGTCATGACCTGCGACGACGAGCTGCCCAGCAGGGTGGCGGCGTCCTCGCCGACGTCCTCCCACCAGACGTTCTGCAGGGTGCAGCTGCCCAGGCAGTGGATGCCGTCGGCGCCGGGCGAACCGATGATCACATTCTTGAGCGTCGCGCCGTTCGCCAGTTCGAAGATCGGGTCCTGGCTCTCGCTCTGCCCGCCGTCCCCCATGGCGCCGCTGGCGTAGTAGCGCTTCAGGCCGCCGTCCATGGTGCCGGAGACGCTGATCGTGCTGGTCACCGCCTGTGAGCCGTTCGCGCTCGGCCAGCCCGACGGCGGCGTCGGGCTGGTGCTCGGCGTGGGCGACGGGGTCTTCGTGGGGGTGGCCGTGGGCGTGCCGCTCGGGGTCGAGCCGGCCGGCTGGAGCGACCACTGCTTGGTGGACACCGAGTCGCAGGAGTTCTGCTGCACCAGCGCGCCCGAGGACGTGGAGTTGTCCTTGGTGTTCAGGCACTTGTCGCTGTTGGCGTTGACCACCTGGTAGTTCGACCCCGAGCTGGTGAGCTCCCAGGTCTGCGACGAGGAGCCGGAGCACGACTCCTGCTGCACGGCCTTGCCCGCGGAGGTGGAGGCGTCCTTCACCCCGGCGCACTTGCCGCTGTTGCCGGCGGCCAGGCGGAAGCCGCCGCCCTGGGACGAGAGGTTCCAGGTCTGGTTGCTCGCGCCGTTGCAACTGGAAACCGTGAGCTGCACGCCGTCGGAGGTGCTGCTGCCCGGAACGGTGAGGCACAGGCCGCTCGCGCCGTTCACGATCCGGTAGGCGCCCGCGCCCGGCGCCGCATTGGAGACGCCGGCGAAGACGCCGCCGACCAGGGCGGCGACCCCGACGACGGTGCCGATCACCCCGACTCCGGTTCTGGTACTCCTTCTCAAAGCCGAGCTCCTCGCAGGTCGTGCAGGACCCCTGACCGAGGCGGTGGCCGGCGCCACTCCTGGTCCCGCTGGGGGAATTCATGAATGTGAACAACATCCATGAACCGGAACGCGGCCAAAATTACGGACCTCGGGAACGCCGGTCAATGCTCTGCGTCGGCAAGCCGACGGCTCGATCCGGACGTCGGCCGATCCGAGCAGGTGACAGCCGATGCGCCCGGTGCCCGGCGGTGAAATTTTCATGAAACACGGACACGCAGGCGGGCGCCCGACTCGCGCGAGCGGCGGTGCCGGATGACCGCCAGGCACCCCCACCCGTCCTGACGAGCCGCTCTTGGGTCTACTGCAAAGTTTCTTTACTTATTACCCTCGTGGCGTGGAGCTAGAAGTGCGTCATCTGCGCGCGGTCTGCGCCATCGCGGACCACGGAAGCATCTCCAAGGCCGCCGCCGCGCTGAAGACCTCCCAGCCGTCCCTGACGGCTCAGCTTCGGCGCATCGAGTCGATGTTCGGCAGCCCGCTGTTCGAGCGCGGCAGGGAGGGAGCCTCGCCCACGCCTCTCGGCGAATGGGTGCTGGCACGCTCCCGCTCGCTGCTGCCCGCGTTCGAGGAACTGCGGCGCGACGGCATGCGGTTCGCCGGCCGCAGGGTGCTGCGCGTGGGCTGCATGTCCAGCCACCTCGCGCTGCACATCATCGGAACGCTCCGAGAGCTGCTGCCGGACGCCGAGGTCACGCTGCGGACGGAGGAGGCGATGGACGTGCTGCCGAGCCTGTTGCGCTCGCGGCGGCTGGAGCTGGCGACGCTCGCCGACTACCCCGGTCTCCCGCTCACGCCGCCCGCCGGCGTCGGGTACGCGCCGGTCGCCTGGGAGCCGATCTTCGTCGGGGTCGCCGAGTCGCATCCCCTGGCCGCCCGGCAGGAGATCGACCTGGCCGACCTCGCCGAGGAGGAGTGGTCACTGCCGGTGATGATCGAGGTCGGCCACCGCGAGCACTTCGGCGAGGCCTGCGCGCGGGCGGGGTTCGCGCCGAAGATCGGCTGCGAGGCCACCCTCAGCGTGGCGGTGGACCTGATCGCCGCGTCCCGCTGCGTCGGGATGTTCCAGGCCACCAGCCGCGGCTACCCGGGCATCGCGATCCGCCCACTGGCCGGGACGCCGCTCAGCTTCCGCCACCTGATCGGCTGGACCGAGGCCGGTCCCGTCGATCCGCACATCGCCGAACTCGTGGCGGCGGTGCGCCGGGCGTACTGGGCCGACGCGGAGAAGTCGGCGGTCTACCAGGACTGGCTCGCTCGCCACGGGCCTCTTGCCCAGCCATAGCGCCCCCTATAGCGCGACCGTATAGGAAGGTGCGGGGTTACCCGCCCTCCGTCGTCGATGTCACGGTGTGTCTCAGCCCCGGCCGGGCTCCTCCCCTCAACCCCCCAAGGGACAGGAGTCACCAGGAGTGAGACCCCCTGCAAGGTCAGCGGCGCTGGCCGTACTGACGGCGGTAGCCCTGACCTCGTCATCCCTCACGGGAACGGCCATCACGCCGGCTTCCGCGTCGAGCGCCCCGGCCCCACCCGGCCCCCAGGCGCGCGCACTCGCCAGCGCGGCGAGCGCTCTGGCCGCTTCGGCGCAGGCGCTGCACACCGCGCCCTCGGACGCGTTCACGCTCGCCCGCGCCGTCACCGGCGCGGGCGGGCTGCGCTACCTGACCTACGCCCGCACCCACGCGGGCCTGCCCGTCCACGGCGGCGACGTCATCGTCTCCACCGACGCGTCCGGACAGACGGTGCAGGTCGTCACCACGGGTCAGCGCACCGAGTTGGACGTCTCCGACGTGCCCCGCGTGACCGAAGCCCAGGCCGCCGCGAAGGCGCGCGGCCTGCTGGCCTCGGTCGAGTCCGTCGGCACGCCCACGCTCCTCGTCGACGCCGCCCTCGACACGCCCAGGCTGGCGTGGGAGACGGTGGTCACCGGCAGGAGGAAGGGCGACGTCCCGAGCGTCCTGCACGTCTTCGTCGACGCCGTCACCGGCAAGGTGCTCGACTCCTACGACGACGTCAAGGCCGGCGTCGGGCACAGCTACTACAACGGCAACCCGGTGACGATCCAGACCTCCGGGTCGGCCGGCAACTACTCGATGACCGACACCACCCGCCCCGGCCTGCGCTGCGGCGGCCAGAACGGCACCGCCTACACCGGGCCCGACGACGACTGGGGCAACGCCTCGGGCATCAGCCTCGAAACCGCGTGCGTCGACGCGCTCTACGCGGTGCAGACCGAGTGGAACATGCTCCGTGACTGGCTCGGGCGCAGCGGCATCAACGGCTCCGGCGGCGGCTTCCCGATCCGGGTCGGCCTGGGTGACGTCAACGCGTACTGGAACGGCAGCTACACCACGTTCGGCCACAACCAGGCCAACAACCAGCAGGCGACCTCGATGGACGTGGTGGGTCACGAGTTCGGCCACGCCATCGACCAGTACACGGGCGGCGGCGCGGGCAGCGGCAACGAGGCCGGCGGCATGGGCGAGTCGACCGGCGACATCTTCGGCGCGCTGACCGAGGCGTACGCGAACAACCCGAACGACCCGCCGGACTACCAGGTCGGCGAAGAGGTCAACCTGGTGGGCGGCGGGCCGATCCGGTACATGTACCGGCCCTCGACCAACGGCGACCCGGACTGCTACAGCGCCTCGATCCCGAACACCGAGGTCCACTCGGCGGCCGGCCCGCAGAACCACTGGTTCTACCTGCTCGCCGAGGGCACCAACCCCGGCGGCGGCAAGCCGAGCAGCCCCGTCTGCAGCGGGCCCTCGTCGCTGACCGGCATCGGCATCCAGAAGGCCGGAATGATCTTCCTGGCCTCGCTGAACCTCAAGACCCTCCCGCGTACGCACGCCAAGGCGCGGGTGAACACGCTGAACGCCGCCAAGTCGCTGTTCCCGGGCAGCTGCGTGGAGTTCAACGCGGTCAAGGCGGCCTGGACCGCGGTCAACGTCCCGGCGACCAACGACCCGACCTGTACGGCGAACCCGGGCGGCAACGACTTCTCCGTCTCGGTCAACCCGGCCTCCGGCAGCACGCAGGCGGGCCAGGCCGTGACCACCACGGTGGGCACCACGGTCACCACCGGCAGCGCCCAGCAGATCACGCTGCGGACCGGCGCCCTGCCCACCGGCGTCACCGCGACGTTCACCCCGGCCGCCGTCACCGCCGGCCAGACCTCGCAGCTCAGGCTGGCCACGTCCGCGAGCACGCCCGCGGGCGCCTACCCGATCACGATCGTGGCGGACGGCACGGACGTCGACAGGCAGGCGACCTACTCGCTCACGGTGGGGTCCGGCAATCCCGACCCGGCCACGCCTGACATCCCGGTGGCGAACATCAACGCGCACCTGCAGCAGTTGCAGTCGATCGGTAACCGGCCCTCGCCGTCCGGCGCGTACACCAACGCGCTGAACTACGTGAAGGCCAAGCTCGACGCCGCCGGGTACACCACGCGGACGCAGAGCTTCACCTACAACGGCCAGACGCACACCAACCTGATCGCCGACTGGACCGGCGGGCCGGCGAGCCCGACCGTCATGCTCGGCGGTCATCTCGACAGCGTCGCGGCGGGCCCCGGCATCAACGACAACGGGTCCGGGTCGGCCTCGCTGCTGGAGGTCGCGCTCACCCTCGCCGCGCGCAACCCCACTCTCACCAAACACGTGCGGTTCGCCTGGTGGGGCGCCGAGGAGCTGGGCATGCGCGGCTCGACGTACTACGTGCAGAACGGCGGCGCCGCCGGAGTGGAGACCTACCTCAACTTCGACATGACCGCCTCGCCCAACGCCGGATACTTCGTCTACGACGACGACCCCGCGCTCCAGAAGCTGTTCAACGACTACTACGCCACGCTGAACGTCCCGACGGAGATCGAGACCGAGGGCGACGGTCGCAGTGACCACACCCCGTTCAAGAACGCGGGCGTACGGGTCGGCGGCGTCTTCACCGGCGCCGAGACGGTCAAGTCGGCGGCCCAGGCGCAGAAGTGGGGCGGCACGGCCGGACAGGCGTTCGACCGCTGCTACCACTCCGCGTGCGACACCTACCCGGCCAACGTCAACACCACGGCCTTGGACCGCAACGCCGACGGCATCGCGTACGTGCTGTGGAAGCTCGCGGTCGGGCAGGGCCCGGCACCCGCGGACGACTACACCGTCTCGGCGAACCCGTCCTCTGCCTCGGTGCAGGCGGGCCAGTCGACGACCACGACGCTGTTCACCCAGGTCAGCTCGGGCAACGCCCAGCAGGTGACGCTGTCGGCGTCGAGCGTCCCCGCGGGGGTGTCGGTGTCGTTCTCGCCGCAGACGATCAGCGCGGGGCAGTCGTCCCAGGTGACGATCTCGACGACCGCGGGCGCGGCGCCGGGCACGTACTCCATCGGCCTCGACGCCGACGGGAGCAGCGCCGACCACTCGGCCTCCTTCTCCCTCACCATCGGCGGCGACCAGGGCGACACCACCTGGAAGGAGTGGACCGCGTACACCGCCGGCCAGACGGTGACGTACGCGGGCAGGACCTACCGCTGCCTCCAGTCGCACACCTCGCTGCCCGGCTGGGAGCCGCCCAACGTCCCGGCCCTCTGGCAGCCCGTCTGACCACACGACGTCGCCCGGACCTGACTCGGAGAAGCGGGCGACGTCTCCCGACCGGGCGAAAGCCGTCCGCCCGGTGAGGAGTCAGGGCGGCGTACCTCGCGGAGGGGGGCCGTCGTCCTGACTCCTCCACACCCCGACCATCAGATGGAGGAAACCCATGGAACCCGTAGACCTCGGAGACGAGGAAAGGCCCGGCGGGATAACCCGCAAGGCTCTGCTCAAGGCGGCGCTGATCGGCGCCCCGATGTCGATCCTGGCGGGCACGGCGGCCCATGCCTCGCTCGCCCGCGACGTCGCCGTCACCGGCGGGCCGCTGCTCCCCACGCCGTTCTGCGACGACGACGATGAGCCGACGATCGAGCAGATCGAGGGCCCGTACTTCAAGCCGAACTCCCCGCAGCGCACCACACTGCCGGGCAGCGGCACTCCCCTGACGGTCAGCGGCTACGTCTTCGGGCTCTCCTGCCAGCCGCTCGCCAACGTGCTGCTGGACTTCTGGCAGGCGGACAGGAACGGCGCCTACGACAACGTCGGCTTCAACTTCCGCGGCCATCAGTACACCGGCACCGATGGCTCGTACAAGCTGACCACGATCGTCCCCGGGCTGTACCCGGGACGCACGCGGCACATCCACGTGAAGGCGCAGGCCCCCAACAAGCCCATCCTCACGACGCAGCTGTACTTCCCCGGCGAGCCGCGCAACAACACCGACACGATCTACGACGCCAGGCTGCTGATGAACGTCCGCACCAACGGCGCCGGCCTCGAGGCGACGTTCGATTTCGTGCTGAACGTCCAGGGCGCACCCCCCAGCGGCAGCCCGTCCGCCAGCCCGACGACCAGCCCGACCACCGGCCCGGGCGGGACCTGGCAGGCCGGCCGGACGTACGCGGCCGGCGACACGGTCGGCTACGGCGGCTCGACCTACCGCTGCCTCCAGGGACACACCGCCCAGGCCGGCTGGGAGCCGCCGAACGTGCCGGCGCTGTGGCAGCGCGTCGGATAGCGCCGCCTGCACCCCGTAGCGCCGGGACAAGATCCGAGCCTGGCCGGAGGCTGCCATCCGAGGCAGCCTCCGGCCAGGCTGTTTCCGCACCACTGCGGCATGCAGGGCCTGCGCTCAGCGAGGGCGGGAAGGGGGCGGGGGGTTGTCGTGATCCTGTCGGCTCTCGGCGCCGGCCTTGCGCGCGGTCACCCAGGCGGCGATCTGGGTGCGGGAGTTGAAGGCGAGTTTGTTCAGGATGCGCTCGACGTGGCCCTCCGCGGTCCGCTGCGAGATGACCAGGGCCGAGGAGATCTCCCGATTGCTCAGGCCCTGCGCGATCAGTTCGGCGATCTCCCGCTCGCGCGGGGTCAGCGGTGACGGTTCCGGTTCGGCCGGCTCCCGGCGCTCGTCGCGGTCCACGGTCCCGCCCTTGTCCAGCTGCTCGCCGAGCGCCTCGGCGATGGCGTCGTCGAGCGTCAGGCGTTCTCCCTGACGCAGCGCGCGGTCGAAGGCGTGGTCGCCCATCTTCGCGCGGAGGGCGCTCACGCACCGCTCGTGAAACTCTCTCTGGTGCTCCATCCACAGGACGGTCACTCCGGCCACCCTGCACACCCCCTCCGCGGCGCCGAGCATGCGGGCGGCGGCAGCGTGCCGACCCTCGCGGTGCAGGATCCAGCCGAGCGTCTCCAGCGCGGTCCCGAGAGCGAGCCGGTCGCCGAAGCCGCGGCCGACCCGCAGGCTCTCGCGGGCCAGCCACGTCGCCCGGGCGTTGTTCCCCCGCTGCCACTCGTGAACGGCGAACGTGGTCAGCACCCAGGACCGGATCCAGCTCTCTCCATGGCTTTCGGCAAGCGCGAGACTACGCTCGAACAACCGCCCCGCCCGGTCCGAGTCGCCCAGACAGTCGACCGAGGCCGCGAGCGCGAACAGACCGGTGACGACGTTGATGACGTTCCCGGCGGGGGTGAGCCCCTCCACGGCCTCTTCCAGCAGGACGACCGCACGTGCGTTGTCGCCCCTCTGGTGCGCCCCGATGCCGGAGACCAGCGACGCGAAGGCCAGGATTCTCGTGTCCCCCAGCTTCTCCGCCAGCGCCCGGCCCTCGCCGACGAGAAGCTCCCCCACCATGCGGTTGTTCTGCATCAACGCCAGATGTGCGTCGGTGCACAGCGCCTCGGCCCGAACGGCGGTCGGCTGCGGAGCCACCCGCAGGAGCCGGTCGAGCCAGTAACGGCCCTCGCTGTAGAACGCGTTGGGGATCCAGTGGGGATCGAACAAGAGGGTCGCCATGCGCAGCCCGGCCTCCGTCTCACCGGGCTCGTCCAGGGAGAACTCCATGGCGGCGCGCAGGTGCGCCCGCTCCAGCCGCAGCCGGGTGAACCAGATGGCCTGGGCGGGGCCGAACCACTCGGCCACCGCCCGCTCCACCAGGCGGAGGTAGTGGTCACGGTGGCGGCGGGCCAGTGAGCGCCGCTCGTCGGGTCCGCCCAGCCGGTGGCCGCAGAACTCCCGCAGCGTCTCCAGCATGCGGTAGCGGACCCGGCCCTCGTGTTCCTCGCGCACCAGCAGCGACTTGTCCAGCAGCACGTCGATCAGGTCGAGCACGTCTTCGCGCTCGATGCCGTCGCCGGTGCAGACCGCCTCCACGGCCTCGAGGTCGAAATGACCCGGGAAGATCGACAGGCGGCTCCACAGCGTCCGCTCGGCCGGTGACAGCAGCCGGTAGCTCCACTCCACCAGCGCGTGCAGGGTCCGCTGCCGCGGCGCCGCGGTAGGACTCCCGCTCTTCAGGACGCCGTACCGATCGTCGAGCCGCTCGACCAGCGCGTTCACCGACAGCGCCCGCAGCCGCACGGCGGCGAGCTCGATCGCCAGCGGGATGCCGTCCAGCCGGCGGCACAACTCGACCACGGCGTCACTGTTGTCCGGGGTCAGGCGAAACCCGGGGACGACGGACGCCGCCCGCTCCAGGAACAGGCGGACTCCGTCGTACAGCTCCAGCGCCCGGCTGGGCGCCCGGTCCGGCTCGGGGAGCGCGAGCGGGGCGACCTTCATCTGGCGCTCACCCATGATGCCGAGCGACTGGCGGCTGGTGGCGATGATCCGCAGGTCGGGCACGGCCCGCAGGAGCCGTTCGACCAACGAAGCGCAGGCGTCCCGCAGGTGCTCACAGTTGTCGAGCACGATCAGCGTCCGCTGCGCGGACAGCGCCTTGATCAGCGTGCCGAGCGGTGAGGGCTCCGACTGGTCTCCCACGCCCATCGTCGCCGCGACGGTCTCCGCCACCAGCTCCGGGTCGTCGAGGGTGGACAGGTCGACCAGCCAGATCGCGTCGACCGCCCGTTGCTGCTCGGCCGCGGCCCGCAGCGCGAGCCGGGTCTTGCCGACGCCGCCCACTCCCGTGAGGGTCACCAGGCGCGAGACGGTCTGCATCTGGCGAATCTCGTCGAGCTCCCGCCTGCGGCCCACGAAACTCGTCAGATCAGCGGGGAGGTTGCCGACCCGCCGCGCGAGCGACACCGCAGTGACCACCACTTCACACTAGGTGGGACGAATTCCCAGGTCAAAGATGATGTCTTCGACCCGAGGGCGGCCGGTTTCCCGCGCCGTCCGCCAGTGTCGGAGACGTGAACCCTACGGGCGATCGACCCACCGGGCCGAAGATCGTCGCCGCTCCGTCCTCGTTCGTCTGCGTAAATCTTTGCGCGGCACTGGGGAAAAACCGAAACCGATTCGGTTATGGTCGCGATACCTGCCTCACAGCGCTCCGGAGTCCGCGTGACTGCCAACACTCAGGCGCAGCCTCCCAGCCCGCCGACCCAGCTCAAAGCCGGCGCGCTCGGTGCGACGGGCATCATGTTCATGGTCGTCGCCGCGGCGGCGCCGCTGACGGTTCTAGCCGGCGTCGCGCCGCTGGCGATCTCGATCGGAGGTATCGGCGCCCCGGCCGGCTACCTCGCCGCCGGCGTCGTGCTGACGATCTTCGCGGTCGGGTTCACCGCGATGAATCGGCACACCCGCGGTGCCGGTGCCTTCTACGCGTACATCACGCTCGGGCTCGGTCGTACGCTCGGCGCGGCGGCCGGCATGCTGGCAGTCGTCTCCTACAACGCCTTACAGATCGGTGTCTATGGCCTGCTCGGCACGCAGTTCGCCGCCGCGTTCAACCGGTTCACCGGTCTCACCGTCCCCTGGTGGCTGTTCGCCGGGGTCGGAATAGCGCTGGTCTGGGCGCTCGGCCGGCGCGGCATCGACGTCGGCGCCAAGGTGCTCGGCGTCCTGCTCATCGCCGAGACGCTGATCCTGGTGCTGCTGGCGGCCGCGGTTTTGATACAGGGCGGGAACGGCGGGCTGACCGCGGGAACCTTCTCCGCGGACGCCCTGACGCACCCGGGCATGCTCGCGATCCTCGGGTTCTGCTTCGCCGCGTTCATGGGTTTCGAGTCGACCGCGCTTTACCGGAGCGAGGCACGTCGGCCGGACCGGGCCATTCCGCGCGCCACGTTCGCGTCGGTCGCGTTCCTCGCACTGTTCTACTGCCTGGTCGCCTGGGCGGTCGTGCAGGCATTCGGCGACGCCGATGCCGCGGCCGCCGCCGCCGCCGACCCGGCCGGCCTGTTCTTCTCCGCGATGGACGCCTACGTGGGCGGCTGGGCCAGCGATGTCATGTACGTGCTGGTTCTGACCAGCGTGCTGGCCTCGCAGCTGGCGTTCCACAATGCGATCAACCGGTACTCCTTCGCGCTCGCCCGCGACGGGCTGCTTCCGCCTGTCCTAGGCCGATCGCATCCGAGGTTCCTGTCGCCGGCGAACGCCGGTGCGGTGCAGAGCGTGCTGGCCGCGGCCGTCGTGACCGCGTTCGCGCTCGCGGGTGCGGACCCCTACCTGCAGCTCATGCTCATGGTGAACACCCCCGGCGTGCTGGGCGTCCTCACCCTGCAGGCGCTGACGTCGGCCGCGGTGCTCGCCTACTTCCTGCGGCGCCGGAGCCTCCACGGGGCCGCGGCCGCGTCGACGTGCGCCGCACTGGCCACGGCACTGCTCGCCCTCGCGCTGTGGTTCATCGTCGCGCAGATCGGCCTGCTGACCGGCGCCGGGACCGCACCGAACACATTCCTGGTCGGCCTGGTACCGGCAGTGCTGATCGTCGGCATCGGCTGGGCTCTTCACCTGAAAAGGCACCGCCCCGACATTCACGCGCTGATCGGCGGCGAGGGCGTCCGCCGCGCGGAAGCCGCTACCGCACCGGCCCCGCCGACCCCTCCGGCACCCGCGCCCGGCGATCCCTCGGGCGACCGCGACCGCGTGGGGATGTCCCGCCGCCCCGGCAGATCTCGCTCCATGACCAGCGCCGACCTCATCGTCCTGGCCGATCGGATCCACACCATGGCCGCGCCCGGCCCCGCCGTCACCGCGCTGGCCATCCGCGGCGGTCTGATCACGGCCCTCGGCACCCGCGACGACGTACGCCACTGGCGCGGCAACCACACCGAGGTGATCGAGCTCGGCGACGCCACGGTCACCCCCGGCCTTGTCGACGGCCACTCCCATCCCGTGATGGGCCTGGATCTCACCCGCGGCGTCGATATGTCCGGGGTGTCCACGCTCGACGAGCTGATCCGCACGTTGCGTGCGGCCCCCCGCGGCGGGTGGCTGTGCGGCTGGGGTCTCGACCCGAACGCCTTCGGCGGCGCCCCGATCACGTATCAGCCCATCGTCGAGGCGCTCGGGCCGGATGTCCCTCTCTATCTGACATTGTCCGACGCGCACTCGGCGCTGGTCAGCCCCAAAGCGCTGGCACTGGCCGGCATCACCGGGCCGCGCGAGTTCGCCTCCGCCGCGGCCATCGTGTGTGATCCGGACGGCCGCCCGACCGGGCACCTGCTCGAACTCGACGCGATGAAACCGGTTCAGGCCCTGCTGCCCGCGGACAGTCCGGCCGATCGGCGGCGACGGCTGCTCGACCTGCTGCACCGCATGGCCGCGGCCGGCTACACCGCAGGCAACGCGATGGACTTCGAGGGCGACGCGCTGGAACTGCTCCGCGCGCTCGAGGCCTCCGGTTCGCTACCGATGCGATGGCGCTTCGCGCCCTTCGTCATGCCGGCCGGCTCCGCCGCCGACCTGGCGCGCGTCGTGGAGCAACAGCGCCTGCGCGGACGACGCTGGCGCGTCGAGGGCGCGAAGTTCATGATCGACGGGACGATCGACGGTGGCACGGCGTGGCTGGAGGAACCGGACACCCATGGTGAGTCCACCGCTCCGCTCTGGCCCGACCCGGCCGAATACAGCGCCGCGGTGCGTCATCTGGCCGAGCAGGGCGTGCCCACGGTCACCCACGCGATCGGCGACGCCGCCATCCGGCACGTCCTCGAGACGCTCGGCGACCTGCCGCGCCGATCACCGGTGCCGCACCGCATCGAACACCTGGAGACGCTGCCGGCCGACCTGCTCCCGCGGTTCCGCGCTCTCGACATCACCGCCAGCATGCAGCCGACCCACTGCACGCACCACATACGCGCCGACCACAGCGACAACTGGTCGACCCGGCTCGGCCCCGACCGTGCCCACCGCGCGTTCCGCTGCCGCGACCTGCGAGAGCACGGCGCCCGGCTCGCACTCGGCTCGGACTGGCCGATCGCCCCGTTCGACCCGCGGGCCATCATCGCCGAGGCCCGGTTGCGCCGCCCAGCCGGCCAGCCGGACGCCGAGCCAGTCCTGCCCGGACAGGCACTGACCGCCCGGATGGCGCTGGAAGGCTTCACCACCGAGGCGGCCGAAGCCGCGGGCCAGGCAGGCCACAGCGGCCGGCTCGCCCCCGGGTTCGCGGCCGACCTGGTCGCGTTCGGACTCGACCCGCTCACCGCAAGCCCGGACGAGTTCGCCGAGTCCCCCGTCCTGCTGACCGTGGTCGACGGCGACGTCGTCCACCGGGCCGGTGGCCAGGTTCACCATTCACCGTGAACAGCGCCTACTGACCACTTGGAGGAGCTGACCCAGCCGTACCCCGCCTGCGACCGCTCCCAGCGCTCTTTCGAGATCGGCTTGCGGATCCTCCTCGCCGGCCTCAACGACCTGGTCGGCGCTTGTCGTAGCGAGTGGCCAGGGCGACGAACTTTCCTCTTCGCGAACCTCGCGGTGTAGGTGAGATCACACGTTCTCCGGGCACAGACCGGCACGTCCCCGGCGCTATTCTTTTGTACCGACTGGTCAGTGCAAAAGAATGGAGCACAGACGTGGATACCGGGCGGACCGCCGAGGACGTCACCCCCTCAGCCAGAACTCCCGCCGGGCCGTCCGGCCCCGCGGCCGGCCCCGCGGCCGGCGGCGCGTTCGGCGGCGTCGAGGTGGAGGCGCGGGGGCTGGGCGTGCGGGGTGGTCACGGCTGGGTCTACCGGCAGGTCTCCCTGCATGCGGCCCCCGGGACGCTCACCGTCGTCACGGGCGAGGCGGGCAGCGGCCGTACGAGCCTGCTGCTCACCCTCGCGGGGCGGATGAAGCCGATCGAGGGAACGCTCACCGTCGGCGGCCTGGCGACGCCCCGCAGGATCAGGCAGATCGCCGCACTCGGGCTCTTCACGGAGGTGAACCCGTTCGACGACGCCCTGTCCGTACGGGAGCACCTGCAGGAGCGGCTGCGCCCGCACGGGTTCCTGTGGCGCAGGCGGCACCCGGACGCCGCGCGGTCGGCGCTCGCCCACGCCGGCCTCGACACGGACGCGCTGCCGGACGGCGATCGGACTCTGACCAGGGAGCTCACCCAGGACCAGGCGGTGCGGCTGGGCGTCGCGCTCGCCCTGCTCGACCAGCCGGGCCTGCTCCTCGTGGACGACGCCGACACCGGCATCCCCGCGGGCAGGCGGCACGAGCTGTGGGACATCCTGCGCGGCCTCGCCGACCAGGGGCTCACCGTCGTCGCGGCGTGCACCGACGCCGAGGAGGCGACCGGCGTGGCCACGACGCTGCTGCCGCTGCCCGTCCCCGCTCCCCCTCCGCCGCCGCCCGTCGCCGGGGACGACCTCGGGGCGCCGCGCCGCGACGACGCGGAAGGAGTGTCACCGCCCGTTGCCGACGACGACACCGGGGCGGCGCACGGCGACGACATCCGCGACACCATCCGCGACAACGCCGAGGAAGGAGAACGTCGATGAGCGTCCCCCTCCCCGGCCGGCTCGAACTGCGCAGGTTCATGCGCTCGCGGCTCACCAGGGCCGCGCTGGTCGCCGTGATCATGCTGCCCCTGCTGTACGCCGGGCTCTACCTGTGGTCGTTCTGGGATCCCCAGGGGAACCTGAGCCGCGTACCGGTGGCCCTCGTCGTGGAGGACCGTCCCGCCACCGCCGCCGGCGCCGCGGGCGGCCCGCCGAGCACGGTGGACGCGGGCCGCGAGCTCGCCGCCGAACTGGAGAACCGCAAAGTCTTCGCCTGGCACCGGGTCGACGCGGCCGAGGCCGACAGGGGCGTCCGCGAGGGCCGCTACTACCTGTCGCTCACGATCCCGGCCGACTTCAGCGCCGACCTCGCCTCACCCTCCGGCGACGGCACGCCGCGCCCGGCCCAGCTCGGCGTACGGGTGGACACCGGGCGCAGCTACATCATGGAGACGATCTCGGACGCCGTGTTCCGCGAGGTCAAGGAGGCGGCCGGGCGCAGTGCGGTCAAGGACTACCTGGACCAGATCTTCCTGTCCTTCGGCGAACTGCACGACAAGACCGCCCAGGCGGCCGACGGCGCCGACCGGTTGCACGACGGAGCCGCCGCCGCGAGCGACGGCGCCGCCTCGCTGGCCAAGGGGCTCGGGTCCGCGCAGAACGCGACCGGCAAGCTGTCGTCCGGAGCGGACGCCCTGTACAGCGGGTCGAAGCAACTGACGAGCGGGCTGCACCAGGCCAGGACTGGCTCGGCCTCCCTGTCCGCCGGCCTGTCGAAGGCGGCCGCCGGCGCGGCCGACCTGCGCAAGGGCCTGTCCGCGCTCGACAAGGGGGCGGCCAAACTTGCCGAGGGCAACCGCGAGGTCTACCGCCAGGTCCACACCCTGTCTCCCACCGTCAACCGGGCGGCCGACGAGTACGTCCCCGTGCTGGAGAAGAACGGCGACCGCATCCGGCAGGCCGCACTCACCCTCGCGAAAGGCGCCGACGGCTTCGCCGACGCGCTCGACGGCCTGCCGCAGGAGGTGCAGGGCTCGGCCGGCACGGCCAGACAGGACCTGCGCGCCGTCCAGCGCTGGCTGAACACCCATCCCGACGCCGACCCCGAGCTGCGCGCGCTGGTCGAGCGGGCCGCCGGGTCGGCAGGCGACCTCGCGTCGGCCGCCGGACGGCTGCAGAACCGCCTGGGCGTTCAGACGGGCAGGCTCGACGACCTCGCCGGTACGGCACGGGCGGTGGCGGACGACGCCCGCGAGCTCGCCGCCGCCGCACCCGGCCTCGGAAGCGCGCTCGACGACGCCCGCGACAGGTTCAACCAGCTCGACAAGGGACTCAGGCGACTGGTCGACGGAGCGTCCGGCCTCCGCGACGGCACGGGCAAGGCGCTGAGCGGGGCCTCCTCGCTGTCCCGCGGCCTCGGCACGCTGAACAGCGGTGCGCGGAACCTGTCCACCGGCCTGGCCAGGCTCGACAACGGAGCGAGCGGCCTCAACACCGGTCTCGCCTCGCTCGCCTCCGGTGCGGGCAAGCTCGACAACGGCATCGGCAAGCTGCAGCGGGGGGCAGGCAAGCTCGACTCCGGGCTGGTCAAGCTGACCGACGGCTCGGGCGAGCTGGCAGGCAAGCTCGGCGACGGGGCCGCCCAGATCCCCGATTACGGCACGCAGGAGCGCGACAGCCGGACGGACATGATGAGCGATCCCGTCCGGCTCGCCACCGAGGTGGACAACGAGGTGCCCAACTACGGGACCGGATTCGCGCCGTTCTTCGTGCCGCTCGCGTTGTGGGTCGGCGCGATGGTGACGTACATGGTGCTGCGGCCGGTCAACCCGCGCCTGCTCGCCGGGTCGGCGCCGGCGTGGCGCACGGCCCTCGCGGGCTGGCTGCCGGGGCTCGCGATGGGGACGCTCCAGGTGGCGGTGCTGCTCGCCGTGCTGCGCTTCGGCCTGGGCCTGGAGGCGGCCGACTGGCCGGGTGTGGCGGCCTTCCTCGTGCTGGTCACGGCGGCGTTCCTCGCCGTCGTGCAGGCGGTCAACGCGCTGCTCGGGCCGCCCGGACGGGTGGCGGTGCTGGCGCTGCTCATGCTGCAGCTCACCTCGTCGGCGGGCACGTATCCGATCGAGACCTCTCCCGGGTTCTTCCAGGCCATCTCGCCGTGGCTGCCGATGAGCTGGGTGGTGTCGGCGATGCGCCGCCTCATCAGCGGTGGCGACACCGTCGTGGTGTGGCAGGCTTGCGGCGTGCTGTCCGCGTTCGTCGCCCTCGGTCTCGCGCTCACCGTGCTCGCCGTCCACCGCGGCCGTACGTGGTCGATGCGCCGCCTCAAGCCGGAGCTCTCGCTGTGAGCCGCCCCGTGGGAGGTCCGGCGAAGGAGCAGGGCGGCAGACGGGCCGAGACGCGGCAGCGGCTGTACCGCGCCGCGGCCGACCTCATCGCCGAGCAGGGCTTCGCCGCCACGACCGTCGACGCGATCGCCGAACGCGCCGGGGTGGCCAAGGGCACCGTCTTCTACAACTTCGGCAGCAAGGAGGCGCTGTTCGCCGGCCTGCTCGACCACGGCATCGAACGGCTCGCCGGCGCCCTCGCCGAGGCCGCGCGCGGCCCGGCCGCCTCACCGGTCGCCGTGCTCGACGCACTCATGCTCGCCCAGCTCCGCTTCTTCGACGAGTATGGGCCGTTCGCCCGGGTGCTGCTGGCCGAGATGTGGCGGGCGGCGTGGCAGGACGCCGTCCTGCGGCTGCGTACGAGCGTGCTCGCGGTGTACGAGCGGGTTCTCGCGGACGCCGTGGAGGCCGGCGAGCTGCGCCCCGGCTTCGACACCGGCACCGCCGCCACGGCCGTCTTCGGCATGGTGCTCACCGTCGCCATCGAGCGTCGCGCGCTGCGCCCCGACCAGCCGGTCGAGGACGTGCACGCGACCCTGGCCGAGCTCGTCCACCGCCGCATCTCGCCCTGACCGGCGCGGACGTCGACACCAGCAGGGCGGTGTCACACTTCAGCCGGGCCCGCAGCGCTGCGGCGTACACGGGCCGACTGAAGCGTTTTTGCGCGTCGTGACGCAACTGCACCTCGACGATCACCGCCATTCGGGCCGTCCCCGAGCCGTCGCGGAGCACCACGACCGCGTCCGCGGTACTCCACGGGGGTCAGTTGCGTGGCGTCCACCGCCTCTGCCGTGGCCATGGCGAATCGGGGCTGGGGCGTTAGCTGGACGAGATGATCGGCAACTAACGTGATCCGCCGTTCGTCGGGATAAATGCAGGTATCCCGTGGCAATGGAGGAGACCGTGTACCCCCCACCGCAGCAGAAGCGCCGCCGCAGCGTGGCTCCGTTCGTCATCGCGGTCATCTTCGCGGGAGCGCTCATCGTCGGGCTGAAGCTGCTGTTCGGCGGGGCCTCGGGCGGCGGCGGGAACGCCGGTGACGACGAGGGCGGGAACGGGAGCAGACGCGCCTGCGGCGACGACGGGATCACGCTGACCATCGCCGCCTCGAGCGAGAAGGCCGAACTGCTGCGCACGATGGCCAACGACTACAACGGCCACAAGGTGGACGGGCAGTGCGTGGACGTGGTCGTGAACTCCAAGGCGTCCGGCGGGGCGATGCAGGCCCTGGCGCGCGGCTGGGACGAGCGGCAGGACGGCCCGAAGCCGGATGTCTGGACGCCGGCGAGCACCGGCTGGGTCACCCTCCTCCGGCAGCGCGGCGAGGGCGGCGACCAGGCGTCGCCGGTGTCCGCGGACAACCCGACGATCGCCACGTCTCCGCTGGTCATCGCGATGCCCAAGCCGATGGCCCAGGCGCTCGGCTGGCCGTCCAAGAAGATCGGCTGGTCGGACATCCTGGACCTCGCCAACGACCCCAAGGGCTGGGCGAAGTACGACCACCCGGAGTGGGGCAGGTTCCGCCTCGGCAAGACGAACCCGAACTTCTCCACTTCCGGCCTCAACGCGACCGTCGGAGCGTACTTCGCGGCCACCGGGCTGTCGGGCGACCTGACGGAACGGGACGTCGCCGCGGCCAGGACGCGTGACTTCGTCAAGGGGGTCGAACGGTCGATCGTCCACTACGGCGACACCACTCTCACCTTCCTGTCCAACCTCCAGCACGCCGACGACTCGGGGACGGCGATGTCGTACATCTCCGCCGTGACGGTGGAGGAGAAGTCGGTGTGGGACTACAACCAGGGCAACCCGACGGGCGATCCCAAGACGCTCGGCGACCACGCCAAGCCGAAGGTGCCGCTGGTGGCGATCTACCCCAAGGAGGGCACGCTCTTCTCCGACCACCCGTACGCCGTGCTGTCCTGGGCGGACGCCGCGAAGAAGGCCGCGGCGGCGGATTTCCTGAAGTACCTGCGGGAGCCCGATCGGCAGCGGGAGTTCGAGAAGTACGCCTTCCGGTCCTTCGACAGCAAGCCGGGTGACCTCATCACGACCGCCAACGGCCTCGACCCCAAGCAGCCGGCGACCACGCTCAGCACCCCGACTCCGCAGGTGCTGGACCGGATCCTCAAGAGCTGGGCCGAGCTGCGCAAGCCCGCCAACGTGCTGATGGTGATGGACGTCTCCGGCTCGATGGGCGCCGACGTCCCCGGCACCGGCAAGACCAAGCTCGACCTCGCCAAGCAGGCCGCGATCAACGCGCTGCCGCAGTTCGGCCCGAACGACCGCGTCGGCCTGTGGATGTTCAGCCTCAAGCAGGACGGCGACAAGGACTACCGCGAACTCGTCCCCCTGGGCAGGAACAACCAGTCGCGGCTCAAGAGCCGCATCAACGGCCTGATCCCCAACGGCGGCACGGGGTTGTACGACACGGCCCTCGCGTCGTACCGGTACGTGCTGCGGCACCAGAGCGGCGACGCGATCAACGCCGTCGTGTTCCTGACCGACGGCAAGAACGAGGACAACAACTCCATCTCGCTCGAGAACCTGCTGCCCGACCTGCGCAAGGAGGCCGGGCAGGAGACCGTGCGGATGTTCACCATCGCGTACGGCGGCGACGCCGACCTCAACGTCCTGCGGCGCATCTCGCAGACCACGGACGCGGCGGCCTACGATTCGCGCAAGCCGGGAAGCATCGACGAGGTGTTCACCGCCGTGATCTCCAACTTCTGACCGGGAGCCCCCTTGTCCCGCTTCACCGAGGAACTCCGCGACCCCTGGGCGCTGCTCCTGGGCGCCACCGCCGCGGGCGCGGCCTGGGCGGTCGGCGTCCCTGCTGTGGGGGTGCCCGTCGCCGGGGTCGCGGTCTGGCTCATCAAGGCGTTCGCCTCCGCGTGGCAGTCCACCGGAGGCGAGAGCCGTACGGAACCGCAGGCCCCGCCCGTGACCAAGGGCAGCGCCGAGGAGGCGTGGCTGCGGCGGGCGGAGCGGGCCGCCGCGTCGTTCGCCGACCTGACCGCCTCGATGCGCGGGCAGCTCCTGCTCGACCGGATCGCGGCGATGCGCCCGCAGGTGGACGACACCGTCGGCACGCTGCGGCGGCTGGCCGGGCACGCGTCCGTCACCGGCACGGCGCTGGCCCGCTTCGACCCGCGGTTCCTGGAGCAGGAGCGCGTACGGCTCACGCAGGCGCGGCAGACGGCCCGGCAGGAGGTCGCGGGCGAGCTCGACCGGTCGATCGCCGCCCTGGACGCGCAGCGCGAGGTGTACGACAGGTTGTCCGGCGCGCGGGAGCGGGTGCTGGCCCGGCTGCAGTCGGGCGCCATCAGCCTGGAGGGCCTGGTCGCGCGGGCCGTCGAGATCTCCGCCATGACGGCGACCTCCGACGGCGCGGGCGGCGGCGCCCAAGCACTCGACGAGCTGACCTCGGAACTCGAACTGACCCGGCAGAGCCTGCACGAGGTCGAGGAGGCCACCCGCCACGACATCGGCCCCTGAGCCCCTGATACACCGCTGCCCCGGCGATTCGGCGCGCCCTCAGCACGCCCTCAGCACGGCGCCGCCTACGGGAGCGCCGTGAGCGCCGGGAGCAACAGAGGCGCGGCGGCCTCGCGGATCTCGTCGCTGAACGGCGTCGGCCGGAAGGTGGCCGGATCCAGGTTGACGTTGACGCGGTAGCCCTCGGCGTGCACGGTGGCGCGGTCCGCGGACAGCACGCGAAAGCCGTACACCCCGCTGGTGCGTCCCATCCGCTCCAGCCAGAAGTGCACCGACTGCTCGCCCGGCTCCGCGATGGGCACGTGGTAGGTCACCTTGAACTCGCGTACGGCCATGAGCACGTCGCTGAACGCCGACCGGGCGGGGTCGGCCGCCCAGCCGAGCCGGTGCCAGAACGCGGCGATCGCCCGCTCGACCAGCACGGCGTAGCGCGAGTTGTGCAGCAGCCCCATCGCGTCGAGGTCGTCGAAGTGCACCTGGACGGTCTCGTGGACGCCACCTGCGGTCATGTCAGTCCCTAAGATCGATTTGTCTGGAGTGAGTCGCTCTGGATTCCCGGGGCGACGGGGTGTGGCTGATGTCTGTCTGCTGCGGTTGTGGCTTCGAAGGAATGGCCGCCTCGTCGCCCTGGACGCCTTGG
>NZ_JADBGC010000037.1:0-77889 GCF_014892245.1 Microbispora sitophila
CCTCGGTCCTCAACGCCCTCAACGCCGCCGGCCCGAACACCTCGCCCAGCCCCACCCCGCCGGTCAGCCCCAGCCCCACCCCGCCGGTCAGCCCGAGCCCGACGCCGCCGGTCAGCCCCTCGCCCGGCGATTCGCCGCAGCCGGGCGGGTGCAGCGCGACGATCCGTACGGTGAACTCCTGGCCCGGAGGGTTCCAGTCCGAGGTCACGGTCCGTGCCGGTAGCTCGGCGGTCAACGGCTGGACGGTGAACTGGAGCTGGTCCGGCTCCCCGTCCATCACTCAGCTGTGGGGCGGCGTCAAGTCGGGCTCCGGCGCCTCGGTCTCCGTGCGCAACGAGTCCTGGAACGGCACGCTGTCCGCCGGCGGCACCACCACCTTCGGGTTCGTCGCCAACGGCAGCGCGGAGACGCCGACGCTGACGTGCAGCGCCTCCTGACCGGTGCGACCGTGATGACGCGCTCCTGACCAGGAGGAGCGTGCAGGGGCACCCCCGCCACCCGCGGGGGTGCCCCCTGTGCGTGGCGGGGAGTCAGTGCGCGAAGCCGCCGGGCCTGCCGTTCCTGTCGGCGATCAGGCCCGCGAGCGTGGCCACCGCGATCTCCGGAGGCGTACGGGAGCCGATGTTCAGCCCGATCGGACGATGCACGCGGGCGATCTCCTCGGGTGCGACGCCCAGCTCGGTCAGCACCCGCACGTGCGGGCCCGGGTGGCGGGGACTGCCCATGACGCCGATCCAGCGCGCGGGGCTGCCGAGAACGTCACGCAGTATCGGCCCGATCTCCGCGCGGTGGTGGTCGGTGACGACCACGTCGGCCGTGCCGTCCACGTGGTCGCCCACCTCCCTGACCACCGGGGCCGAGCCCGCCGGGAGCCCGCCGAGCCCGCGGTCGGGATCGGGTTCCAGCAGGATCGGCCGGAAGCCCAGCTCGGCGCCGAAGCGCAGCAGGTGAGTCGCCACCGGAGACGCGAACACCGCGACCAGCGTCCGCCGCTCCTCCTCGGGAAGCGCTTCGCCGTGGGCGGCCGCGCACGCGGGGTCCTCGTCATGGCTGTGGCTCATGTCCGCAGTTTCCCAGCCGCGCGGCCCGAGGGGCGACCCCCGGGTCTCCCCGGGGTGCGAGGGCACGGGGAGGATCGGGCTGTGAACACGATGCTTCCGGTGACCCCGATGCTCGGCGTCGTGATGGCGCTGCTCGCGCTGGCGGGGGCCGCCGTCGCCGCCCTGGGCAGGTCCGGCCATGCCGTGGCCGTGCTGACCGCCGCGGGGCGGGCCGCCGTCCAGCTCGCCCTGGTGTCCCTCGTCATCGGGTGGGTGATCGGGCTGCTGCCCGCCGTGGTGCTGTTCCTGCTCGTCATGTACGGCGTTGCGAGCGGCACCGCCGGTCGGCGGATCACGCGGGGGAGGGCCGGCTGGTGGGCCGCCGTGCCGATCGCGGCGGGCACGGCGCCGGTGGTGGTCCTGATGCTGGTCACGGGCGTCCTGCCGGCGCGCGGGATCACCCTGATCCCGGTGACCGGCATCCTGCTGGGCGGATGCCTCACCGCGACCTCGCTCGCCGGACACCGCGCGCTCGACGAGCTGCGGCAGCGGCGCGGGGAGGTCGAGGCCGCGCTGGCGCTGGGGTTCTCCCCTCGGGACGCGGCGCTGGAGATCTGCCGCCCGGCCGCCGCGCGGGCGCTCGTGCCCGCGCTCGACCAGACCCGTACGGTGGGCCTGGTCACGCTGCCCGGCGCGTTCGTCGGCATGATGCTGGCCGGTTCCGATCCCGTGCACGCGGGAGCCGTACAGCTCGCGGTGCTCGTCGCCCTGCTGGCCGCCGAGTCGGTGGCCGTCGTGGTCACGATCGAACTCGCCGCCCGCGGCCGTTTCCCGCGCTGACCCGTGATCCCACGGCTATTGCCTTTCCTCCACGGCTGGTCAAGACTGAGCAACATCGGTCAGATTCGGTCGCGCCGATCGGTTGGGTGCGATCGAATCTGAGCGATTTCGCCTGCCGTCACCCCTCCCCCTGCAAACGCTGAGAACGCCCGAGGTGACCATGAGACACGCCGTCGCGGTGCTCGCGACGCTCGCGGCGCTGGCCGCGCCGACCGCCCTGATCCCCGCCCCGGCCGAGGCCGCCCACGCCCAGGCGCCGCCCGCGGCGTATCCGGAGGTCGGCAGGGGCACCGCCTTCCTGGACCACGACGCGCTCGTGTCGGGCCACGCCGAGCCGGAGTGGTACAAGGCCAACATCCCGTTCCTGGAGGTGCCCGACCGGGAGATCCAGGACGTCTACTACTACCGCTGGAGCACCTACAAGCGGCACATCCGCTACACCGACTCCGCGAGCGGCGACGTCATCACCGAGTTCCACAACCCGCCCGGATACGCCGCACCGCTCGGCGGCATCGTGGCCGCCGCGGGTCACCACGTGTACGAGGGGCGCTGGCTGCGCGACACCCGCCCGATCGACGACTACCTCACCTACTGGCTGCAGGGACCGGGCGCCGGTCCCAAGCCGAAGGAGGACTACGTCAACAAGGACACCGACGACTGGGCCCACCAGTACTCCTGGTGGGCGGCCGACGCGGCCTACCAGCGCTACCTGGTGACCGGCGACGCGTCCTTCGTCGAGGGGTTGCTGCCCGACCTGGTCCGGCAGTACGACAAGTGGGGCGGCCAGTACGACGCGAAGCTCGGGCTCTACTGGTCGGTGCCGGTGTGGGACGCGATGGAGTACACCGCCTCCTCCTACGAGACCGACCCGGCCGATCCCTACCACGGCGGCGCGGGCTACCGGCCGACGCTGAACGCCTACCAGTACGGCGACGCCAGGGCGATCGCGGCCATCGCGGACATGGGTGGCGACAAGGCCCTGGCCGAGAAGTTCGAGAAGCGGGCGGCGTCGCTGCGGGACGCGCTGCACCGCTACCTGTGGGACCCGCAGCGGTCCTTCTTCTACCACAAGGCCCGCGCCGACCTGGACCCGCAGCAGAGGCTGGTGTCCACCCGCGAGCAGATCGGCTTCGTGCCGTGGGCGTTCGACATGGCCAAGCCCGGTACGGAGAAGGCGTGGGCGCAACTGCTCGACCCGCAGGGGTTCGCCGCGCCGTACGGGCCGACCACCGCGGAGCGGCGCAGCCCGCTGTTCATGCGGGACGCCCTGAGCGGCTGCTGCCGCTGGGACGGGCCGAGCTGGCCCTACTCCACCTCGACGACGCTGACCGCGATGGCCAACCTGCTCGACGACTACGACCAGGACGTGGTCACCGCCGCCGACTACTACACCGTGCTGCGCGGCTACGCGCTCACGCAGTACAAGGACGGGCACCCGTACGTCGCCGAGGCGCACCATCCGGACGAGCCGCGCTGGATCTACGACTCCCGGGGTCACAGCGAGCACTACAACCACTCGACCTTCAACGACCTGGTGATCAGTGGCCTGATCGGGCTGCGCCCGCAGCCGGACGACAAGGTAATGCTGAACCCGCTCGTGCCGGCCGCGTGGGACTACTTCGCGCTGGAGAACGTGCCCTACCACGGGCACAACGTGACGGTCCTGTGGGACCGCGACGGCAGCAGGTATGGCCAGGGCGCGGGGATGCGGGTCTACGTGGACGGCAGGCCCGCCGCCCGGAGGGCGACGGTCGGCGAGCTGACCGCCCGGGTGCCGGCCGCGGTCGCGCCCGGCCGGTCCTCGCGGCCGAGCGACGACGCCGCCAACCCGTACGGCACCGGCTATCCCAAGCCGTTCGCGTCGTACACGAACGGCATCGACAACGTGTGGGACGCCGTGGACGGGCGGATCTTCTACGACGACATCCCGCACAACCGGTGGACCAACTACCGCTCCCCGAACGCCGAGGACCATCTGGGCGTGGACTTCGGCGTGCCGACCCGGGTGAGCGACGTGCGGTTCTACGCCTACGACGACGGCGGCGGGGTCAAGGCCCCGGCGTCGTATCGCCTGGAGTTCTGGGACGGCGCGGCGTGGCGCGAGGTGCCGGACCAGACCCGCACGCCCGAACGGCCCGTGGGCGCGGCGCTCAACCGCGTCACGTTCCCGGCCCTGACCACGACCAGGATCCGGCTGGTGTTCGGCAACCCGCCCGGCGCGTACGTCGGGGTCACCGAACTGCAGGCGTGGTCGCCCGCCGCGGGCGACACCACGGTGGACGTGGCCGTCGCCGGGCAGGCGCACGCGGGCGCGCCCGCGGAGATGACCACCACCTTCGCCAACCGGGGACGCACGCCCGCCACCCGGGTCACGGCGTCGCTGGCCGTGCCACCGGGCTGGTCGGCCGAGCCGGTCGGCAGCCCGCGCACCCCGGTGGTGCGGCCGGGCGGCGAGTTCACCGTACGCTGGCGGGTCGCGCCGCCCGCCGGAACCGCGCCGCGCCCCGGCGCCCACCCGGTGCGTGCGGTCGTCGAGTACGACGGGTCGGTTCGGGCCGTGAGCCCCTACGCCCAGGTGACCGTGGGGCTCGACCCGGACGCCTACGGCAAGACGGAGGCGGAGGACGACTTCGGCACCGACACCTCGGCGGGCTACACCCTCTACAAACCCGAGGGCGGCGAGGCCCTGCCGGTGGTCACGGCCGGCGGCGGCCGGTTCGCGGGCAGCGGCACACAGCCGTTCTTCGGCCTGGCCGCCGGACCGGCGAGGCTCTCGTCGGCCGACGCGATCAGTGTGGTCACGGCCGGGACGTTCGCCGGCAGCGGCAGCCCGGAGGACAGCGTGTTCGTCGGCTGGGTGAAGGACGCGGGCACCTACGTGACCGCCTGGTACAACAACACCCGCAAGCAGTCGGGCATCAACGTACGGGTCGGCGGCCGGTTCCTGGACACGCCGGGCGACGCCCCGCTGACCCTGAAGCCGGGCGACAGGTTCGCGCTGGTGCTGTCCGGCGACACCATCACCTCCTTCGCCTACACCGGCGGCCAATGGCGTCCGCTGCGTACGGCGGACATCGGCGGCACGCTCGCCACCCCGCAGGCCCGCGAGGGCTTCCGCTACGGCTTCGGCCTGCGCGGCACCTCCGGCACGATCGCGATCGCGGGCCTGGAGGGCCGCAGTTCCTCGTAGCGCGGGTGTACGTGAAGGACGCGCGCCGGCACCGGCTGACGGTACGGGCTCGGTCATCCGAGCAGTCGCACCGCTCCGGTGTCGGCGGACTGCGCCAGTGCCGCGTAGGCGCGCAGGGCCGTGGAGACGCGCCGGTCACGGCCGCGAGGCCGATAGCCGGTGCCCCCTTCCAGCCGGGCACGGCGGGCGGCGAGGTCCGCGTCGGGCACCCGGACGTCGAGGGTGCGTGCGGCGACGTCTTGCAACTCGCCCAGAATCGCGGGGATGCCGCCGGCCCGGTGGACGTCCTCGATGGAGTCGGCGATCAGGTCCCGGGACGGCAGCGAATACAGCATCCCGGCGTGTCCCATCGCGATGCCGTCGTCGACCGCGATGGTGTTGAACTCCCGCGTGATGCCGCCCGCGCCGGCGATGGCCTCGCACACGACGCGGCCCACCGGCTGCAGGTGCGTGTGGCCGGGGACGAACTCGGTGAAACTGTTGGCCACCGCGACCACCGGTTTGACGCCGATGTCCTGGCTCGGCACGCCGGAGGCGCGCATCAGGGCACACGCTCCGGCCGTGTTCCGTCCGTGGGTGACCGTCGCTGGAGCAGGGCCGCGACATCCAGCCCTCCCGCCAGGTCCTGGACGCTCTCGCCCGCACCCTGCGCCTGACCGCCACTGAGCACACCTATGTCCTCTCCCTGGCCGGATACGCCCCACGGCCCAGCCGGCCCGCAGAGCCGTCCGCGCACGCCGCGCCCGCTCACGTCCAGCGCCTCCTCGACGCGCTCGCCGGCTTCCCTGCCTACGCCATCGCCCCGGACTGGACGATCTGCGGGTGGAACGCCGCCTACACGACGCTGTATCCGAACGTGGCCGCGGCCGAACCGGGCGAGCGCAACCTGCTGTGGCTGGTCTTCACCGACCCTTACGTCCGCGACCTGCTGCCCGACTGGGAGACCACCAGCCGCCGGTTCCTCGCCGAGTTCCGTGCCGAGGCCGGGCCACGCCTCGGCGACCTGGCCCGCTCGCCGGTCGTCCAGCGCCTGCTACGGGTCAGCGAACCGTTCTGCGACGCCTGTCAGAGCCATCACATCGAGGGCTTCACCTCCCGCGAGCGGGTCTTCAGGCATCCGGTCGCGGGCATGGTGCGCTTGGAGCACCACCGGCTGGCCCCCGCCGACCACCCCGATCTGCACCTGGTCGTCTACACCCCCGTGGCCGGGTGAGAAGCTGCACCCGCTTTCCCGAAGACGCGGGAGAGCCGTCGTGCGGAGGACCTCCGCACGACGGCTCCCCTTCGCGGTTATGGAGCCCAGGCGGCGGTGACGGCCCAGCTCACGTCCTCGGCGTACGAGGCGGGGTTGTCGTAGGGATGCGCGCCGCCGCTGGAGGCGACCCAGACCTCCTCGGCGTAGTGCCGGACGTTCGCGCCCAGTTCGTTGAGCGACGCCAGGCGCACGCTTCCCGCGGTGCCGCCCGGCTGTGCGCAGAAGGTGGCGTCGCGGCGGAACAGGTCGCTGCCGTCCGGGGCGTCCAGGCGGACCCGGAAGTTGGAATGCCGCAGGTAGCGGCCCGGATAGTTGCGCGACTCCAGCGAGTAGCAGGTCGGCTGGGCCAGGCCGCGCCGTACGACGAAGGTCGCGTCGGATTTCAGCAGGGCGTCGCTCCCGGCGGTGACCACGTCGGTGCGGGCCAGGCTGCTGCGGTGCCGCAGGTAGCGGTCGGTGAACCCCGGCGTGGTGACCCGGAACGAGCGGGCCTGGTCGAGCGGCAAATCGGCGCCGCTGCGCCACAGGGGCACGGTCACCGCCCACGTGGTGTCGGCGGCGAAGCTCCCGGCGGCGTCCCAGGGGTTGGCGCCGCCCTGTTTGGCGACGTAGACGAGTTCCTTGTAGTGGCGGACGTAGTAGCCGCGCAGGTTGTAGGACTCCAGCCTGGTTCCGCCCTGCCCCTCGCGCGGGCAGAACGTTGCGTCGGCCGCGAACAGGGCGGTGCCGTCCTGGCGGTCCTTGCGCAGCCGATAGTCCGAGTGGCGCAGATACTCACCCGGGAAGTTGCGCGACTCGAACGACACGCACGAGGAGTCGGCCAGGCCCGGGCGCGTCCAGAACGTCGCGTCCTGCTTGGCCAGGTCGGCGCTCCCGCCGTCGATCACGTCGGTGCGGGCGAGCCCGTCCTGGTGGCGCAGGTAGCGGCCGGTGTAGCCGGGCGTGGTCACCCGCAGCGACACCGGCTCGCCCCGGGGGACGTCGGTGCCCGCCGCGACCGCCAGCAGGTGCCGGTTGGCCTCCCGTACGCGCGACTCGGTCATCTTGAGCACCCGGCGGTCGTAGGTGAAGAAACCGTTGACCTCGTTCTCCACGTCGTACGGCTCGGTGTAGACCGAGGCGGACAGCCCGCGGGTGTGCACGAGCCGTTCCACCTGCCGGGTGACCTCGACGTAGCGGTTGGTCAGCGACCCTTCGTCCGGATACAGGTCGCCGTAGGCGAACCCGGCGCCGGGCTGGTACTCGTGGCCCTGGACACGCCTGCCGAGGCCGCCGAACTCGCCGAGCACGGCGATGCGGGTGGCCGAGGGAAGCCGGGTGTCGGTCTCGCCGGGGACCTGATACCAGTGGTCGTCGATCACGTCGCCGTTCGTCGGCTCGGGGTCGGAGACGCAGCAGTTCGACCCGGAGTCGTGGTTGATCAGCCTGGTCGAGTCGATGGACCGGACCAGGTCGACGATGCGCTGGTTGTCGTACTCGCCCCAGCCCTCGTTGAACGGGATCCACATCACGATCGACGTGATGCCCTTGAGTTGCTCGACGATCCTGCGCAGCTCTGACTCGTAGTTGGCGTGGCTGCGCTCCGGCGTGTCGTCCACCGCGTCGAGCGAGGGCATGTCCTGCCAGACCATCAGGCCCAGCCTGTCGGCCCAGTAGTACCAGCGGGCGGGTTCGACCTTGATGTGCTTGCGGACCATCGTGAAGCCCAGGGCCTTCTGCCGCTCCAGGTCGAAGCGCAGCGCCTCGTCCGTCGGCGCGGTGTAGATGCCGTCCGGCCAGTAGCCCTGGTCGAGGGTGCCGAGGTGGAACACGAACTTCCCGTTCAGCACCGGGCGCTGCACGCCGCCGACGACCGCCTTGCCGATCGACCGCATGCCGAAGTAACCGGTCACGACGTCGCCGCCGCCGTTCCCCGTGAGCGTGACGCGCAGGTCGTACAGGAACGGGTCGTCCGGCGACCAGAGGCGGGCGTTCGGGACGGGGACGCGGATGTGCGCGCCGACCGCGCCGGTGGCCGAGCCGACGACCGTGCCGCCGCTCAGCACCTCGGCCCTGGCCTGGTCGCCGGTGCCCTGTACGACGAGGTCCAGGACCCCGGCGGACACGTCGGGCGTGGTGTCGAGCCGGGTGACGTGCGCGGCGTTCACCGGTTCTAGCCACACCGTCTGCCAGATGCCCGACGACGCGGTGTACCAGATGCCGCTCGGATTACGGCGCTGCTTGCCGATGGGGAACGTGCTGCCGTCGATCGGCGAGGACACGCCGACGATCAGCTCGTTGTCCCCCGGCCGCAGGGCGGAGGTGATGTCGAAGGAGAAGGCGTCGTAGCCGCCGGTGTGCCGGCCGACCTGGGCGCCGTTCACCCATACCCGGGCCTCCCAGGTGACCGCCCCGAAGTTGAGCATCACCCGGCGCCCGGTCCAGCCGGGCGGGACGGTGAAGACGCGCCGATAGAACATGGAGTCCTCATGGCGCTTGATCCCCGACAGAGCGGACTCGATCGGGTACGGCACGAGCACGCCCTCCGCGAGCGTCCGGCCGATCGGGGGCGAGCCGAGGTCGGACGCGCCGGCGAACTCCCACACGCCGTTGAGGTTGAGCCATTCGGGCCGGACGAGCTGGGGACGCGGATAGTCGGGCAGGGCGTTGGCGGGGGACACCTGGGCGGTCCAGGGCGTGGACAGGGGCGGCGTCTTCGGCTGCCAGACGGCGGCGGACGCGGCGGGCGCAATGAGGATCAGACAGGCCGCCGTGAGCAGGAGGGCGGTCGCGGCCGCGAGAATCCGGCGAAGCTGGATCATCGGCATCAGCCCCGCCGCCACTTCTGGTTGGCGCCGCCGTGGCACTCCCACTGGATCAGCCGGGCGCCGTCGTTCGGGTTCCAGCCGTCGATGTCGACGCACTTGTTGGACTGCGGATTGACCAGGTCACCGGCCGCGCTGAGCACGAACTGCTGAGCGGGGTTGCCGCTGCAGGTCGCGATCTGGATCACGGCGCCGTTGTCCCTGGACCCCCAGGCCACGTCCATGCACAGGTTGTTCTGCGTGCGCAGGGTGCCGCCGGTGAACGTCCACCGTTGCGCGTTGGTGCCGTTGCAGGTGTACATCTGCAACGGCACGCCGTCGCTGAAGTTCGCGCCCGGCACGTCGATGCACTTGTTGTTGAGGCTGCTGATCAGCGCGCTCGTGTCGCCGCCCGTGGTGGTCAGGCTCAGGCCGTACGCGCCGAGGATCTCATTGACCGGCTGGAAGAAGGTGGTGCCGCCGGTGGAGCAGTTCCCCGCGGCGCCGGAGGTGACGCCCTGCGCCTGGTCCCCGGACATGTAGGCGCCGCCCGAGTCGCCACCCTCCGCGCAGGCACTGGTCTGGGTGAGCCCGTAGACCAGCGAGCCGGAGTAGTTCACGGTCACGTTCTTGGCCTGGACGACCCCGCAGCGCCAGCCGGTGGTGCGCCCGGAGCGGCAGATCGACGCGCCGACGGGGGCCTCCTGGGAGCCGGCCACCGAGACGGTTCCGCCGCCGTAGTCGTTGACCCAGGGGCGCGGCGTCCAGTCGCCGTTGGTGCGCACCCAGGCGTAGTCGTTGTCGGGGAACGACGAGGCGGCGAAGGTGCCCTGGGCGACGTTGTTGTATCCCAGCGTCGGATTGCCGGCGCGCCCGCAGTGCCCGGCGGTGACGAATCCGCCGTTGTTCACCGAGAACCCGACGGAGCACAACACGGTGCCGTTGATGACGTACTGGTCCCCGCCCCGGATGTCGTAGACGGGGTGGGGGGCCTGGGCGACGGAGATCCGGGTCGCCGCGGCGTCGGCGGACGCGGCCTGCACGAATCCCGCCGCCGTGGCCTGGTCGGCGGCCGACACGACGACCGCGTTGGCGGCCGGGTCGACATACCAGCCGTAGACGCCGGTTCCCGCGGCGCCGGCGGCCCGGTCGAGCGCCGCCTTGACGGCGTTCAGCCGCCTGTCGCTGTGCTTCACGGAGACGGGCACGGCGCCCGCCTCGCGCACGCGCTCGGCATCGCCCGCGTCCAGGACTCCGGCGGCCAGGCGCTGCCGCGCGGGGTCGTACCAGGCGCCGGCGAAGCGGTCGCCGAGCTCGGCGCGGACCCGCCGTTCGACGGCCGCCGCCGCGGCTTCGTGCGTCTGGCGGACGCGCGCCTGCTCGGGGGTCAGGTGCAGGTCGCGCTGCAACGCCTGCTGCATCGTCGCCGGCGAGGCGCCGGGATCAGGTCTGGGGACAGGGGAGGGGGCGGCGTGCGCGGACACGGAGGGGAAGGCGAGCGCGACGGCGAACACCGCCGCGCCGGTCACCACGGTGAGTCTCACGGCAGTCCTTCTGGGGGGTGGAGGAGACGTGAGAGCGCTCTCTTAAAAGAACCTTTACAGTGGTATGACCGTCCGTCAAGACCCAACATTTCCCAACATATCCCGTCTTCGATCTTTGCTGTACGGGAGCGGAAGGACGCGGGCGGTCGCCCGCCGCCCGATCGAGGGCCGCGGGCCTGAATGGGAGAGCGTTTCCAGTCGGCCGAAGGCGACGTGCCGCGGAAGAATGTCGCGCCCCCGCCCGGCTGGATGACGGGTTCGAAGCGGGGGCGCGGGGTAGGCGTAGCACAGAGCGTTGCCGGCCCGGTTCCGGAACGACGTTATCGAGCTGTGAACCGGTTAAGGCGAACAACGTTTCGGCGAGGCGGTGGGCACCATGATGGACATCGAAGAGAAGCGTCGTCTGGTCCGGGGACTGCTGCGCGAGGTGGGGCGCGGCTTCGCCGAACCGCACGGGTTCGGGGTGACCAACAACCCCGCAAGCCTGTTTCAGCTGCTCTGTCTGTCGGTTCTGCTCCGCCGCAGCACTGATTACCACATAGCGGTCGCAGCCGCTCGGCAGCTGCGCGACCGTGGCTGGGCCACCGCGCAGAAACTCGCGGCCTCACCGTACGGGCAGCGGGCCGAGGCGCTGGCGCAGGCGGGGCACCGCCGGACGGCCAAACAGCTCGCGGACGTCCTCGGGGAGTTGGGCGGGGTCGTTGCGGATCGTTACAGCGGGGACCTGCGCCGGCTGCGGACCGAGGCACACCACGATCCCGGGCGGGAGCGGGAGCTGCTCAAGCGGTTGCCGGGTGTGGACGATCAAGTTGTGGATTTGTTCTTCCGCGAGGCGCAGGTGGTGTGGTCCGAGGTAGGACCGTTTGCCGATCGGCGCGCGCTGACCGCGTCCCGCAAGCTCGGCCTGGCCCGCACCGTCGAAGACTTGGCCGAACTGGCCAAGTCCGAGGAGTCGGAGCGCTTCGCGTGGCTGGTCGGCGCGCTCGCCCAGGTCGACCTCGATCGGCGCCACGAGGAGATCCGCGCCCTGTCCCGCCAGTGAGAGACCGGTGGGGGAGGCCGCGGCCCTGCCGGGCGGTCCACAGGGGCAGAAGAGGCCGGTCGGGCGGTTAAGACCGGCCGATGCGTGCAGGCAGGCGATGAGCAGGAGGGCGGAAGATGTCACAGCTGGTGCGCGAAGTGATGACGCCTGCCCCGGTCACCGTCCCCAGAGATGCCAGCGTCGTGCAAGCGGCCAGGCTCATGCGCGAGCACAATATCGGGGATGTACTGGTCACAGAAGATGACCGGCTTTACGGTGTGATGACCGACCGAGACATCGTGGTCCGCGTGGTCGCGGAGTCCCGTGACCCGACCGAAACGCCCGTGGGCGCGTGCTGCAGCAGTTCCGACCTGGCCACCGTAACCCCTGAACAGGACGCCACCCAGGCTTTGAACCTCATGCGCCACAAGGCGATTCGCCGGATCCCGGTGGTCGAGGAGGGGCGACCCGTGGGCGTCGTCTCGCTCGGTGACCTGGCACTGGAGGGAGATCCATCCTCGGCGCTCTCGGATATCAGCGCCGCACCGCCCAACATCTGAGCCCATCATGACCATGGGGTCCTCCAACGCTCTATCCAGTCGACAGCGAAGCTCACCAGGTTTGGACGAAAGGCGGAAACAGGGCTCGTTCCGGCATATGCCACCGGCGGCCCGCTCGCCTGATCTTCGTTGAACCGGGCCGTGCCGTCGATCTTCGGCGGGATACTGGGAGTGCCGTACGTGCCCCGACCCACCGGAGAGTCATGCCGCAGCCGCTGGAGCCGAGCGATCCCGTACGCCTGGGCTCCTACCGCATCACCGGCAGGATGGGCGAGGGCGGCCAGGGCGTCGTCTACCTGGGCGAGGCGGAGTCCGGCGACCTCGTCGCCGTCAAGCTCTTCCACGCGCGGCTCGGCCAGGACGCCGCGGCCCGCGCCGATTTCACCCGGGAGGCGGAGCTCGCCCGCAGGGTGGCCCGGTTCTGCACGGCCCAGGTGCTGGAGTCCGGCATGGACGGCGGCCGGCCGTACATCGTGAGCGAGTACGTCCAGGGGCCTCCGCTGAACCAGGTGGTGGCCACGCGGGGGCCGTTGTCGGGCGGCGCGCTCGAACGGCTCGCGATCGCGACGGCCACGGCTCTGGTCGCCCTGCACGACGCCGGGGTCCTGCACCGGGACTTCAAGCCGCAGAACGTGCTGATCGGGCCGGATGGGCCGCGCGTCATCGACTTCGGGATCGCCCGCGCCCTCGCCACCACGAGCACGATGACCAGCCAGGTCGTGGGAACGCCCGCCTACATGGCACCCGAGCAGCTCGCGGCCGGTGAGCTCGGCTTCGCCCTCGACGTGTTCGCCTGGGCGTCCACGATCGCGTTCGCCGCCACCGGCCGCCCGCCGTTCGGCGCCGACGCCATCCCCGCCATCATCAACAGGATCCTCAACCACGAGCCCGACCTGGAGGGGATCGAGGCGCCGCTGCGCGACCTGCTCGCGGCCTGCCTCGCCAAGGACCCGGGCCTGCGGCCGACCGCGCGGGAGATCCTCGACCGCCTCGTGCGCCCGCGCCACGACGCGGAAGCCGCATCCGGCGCGTCCGGGCCGGTCACCGTGCCGGGCGGCGGCGGGCGCAGGCGGGTCCGGGCCGCGATCGCCGCCGTGGTCGTGGCCGTGGCGGCCACGGCGGCCGCCGCCTTCGCGCTGCTGCCGTCCCTGTCATGGTCGTCTCTGCCCTGGTCATCGGCGGGGACCGGCGGCTCCGAGACGGAGCGAGCGGCGGCGGTCGGCACGGCCCCGGCCGCCTCGGCGGACACCGGCGGCGGCTCGTCTCCGTCCGAGGGTCCGTCGCCCACCGCCGCCTCGCGATCCGCGTCGCCCGACTCCTCACACCGGCCGCGGGTGAGCCGGTCCACGGCCAGGCCGGACGTCACGCGGCCGGCCCCGACGCGGACGGTCACCGCACGGCCGACCGTCCGCCATTCGAAGACGACCGCGCCGATCCCCGCCGATTCTCCGGCCGCGAAGCCGGCGGAGCCCTCGCCCACGCCGGCCAAGCGGGTCGTGGAGCTGGGACCCGGGCACTTCACCGAGTACTGCGTGAGCCTCGGCTGGGAGTGGGTCGAGTACCGGGAGACGCCCACGCCCGGCGCCTACTGCGTCAAGCGGAAAGGCGACACCATGTACCTCACCCAGAGCCGGCGCGACGCGGGCTGCCGCTGGCGATTCCACGACCCGAAGGCCTTCCACCGGTTCAAGGGCAAGGCGAACTACTGCTACACGTACCGCTGACCCTTGCGCCGGCGTCGGCCCGCTCAGGACGGGATCGCGGGCGACGCGGGCGCCTGGCCGGCCGTGCTCTCCCGGACGATCAGGCGATGCGGCACCACGATCTCGGCGGGCGGGCGGGGCGCCCCGCCGATCGACTCCATGAGGACGTCCACCGCCATGCGCGCGATCTCCTTCTTGTCCGGGGCGACGGTGGTGAGACTGGGAGTGCTGTACTGACCTTCCTCGATGTCGTCCATGCCGACCACGGCCACGTCGTCGGGGACGCGCAGCCCCGCACGGGTCAGCGCCCGCATCGCGCCGAGGGCGAGCAGGTCGTTGTAGCAGAACACGGCGTCGGGCGGCTCGGGCAGGGCGAGCAGCTGCTCCATGGCGGCGGCGCCCTGGCGGCGGTGGAACCGCGGAGTCGGCACGATGAGCCGCTCGTCCACCTCCAGTCCCTCCCGCACATGCGCCTGCCGGTAGCCGCTGGTGCGAAGCTGCGCGGTCTCGCCGGTGGCGTACGGCTGGTCGCCGATGGCGGCGACGCGACGCCGGCCGAGGCCCAGCAGATGCGCGGTGGCCTCCCTGGCGGCGCCCACGTTGTCGATGGCCACGTGGTGGAAGCTGCCGTTGAAGATGTGCTCGCCCAGCAGCACGATCGGGACCTGGTTGCCCCGGGCCCGCAACTCCTCGGCCGAGACGCTCAGCGGGCTCAGCAGTAGTCCGTCGAACATCGTGGCCCGCGAGTCCCGGCCCAGCAGCTCGCGCTCGCGCTCGCCGTCGCCGTCGGTCTGGTCGACCATCACCACGTAGCCGCGGGCGCGGGCGGCGGTGATCACCTCGCGGGCGAGCTCCGCGAAGTAGGGGACGTCCAGTTCGGGCACGACCAGGGCGATCATCCCGCTGCGGCCCTGCTTGAGGTTGCGGGCGATGAGGTTGGGGCGGTAGCCGAGCTCGTCCAGCGCGGCCTGCACGCGAGCGCGCAACTCGTCCGAGACTGGTGCGTACCCGTTGACCACGTTGGACACCGTGCGGATGGACACGTTCGCCCGCTTGGCGACGTCACGCAGGGTTGGACCGGCCATGCGTCTCCTATACCTCCGGCTGCTGGGGTTGGGAAGATCCTAACCGGCGCTTGCATCGTTGCAGACAAGCATGCACTATGTCTGCATCGTTGCAGAGCCCTCACAACGTCTTTTCCCGGACGGCGAGGAGTACTTAGATGACCCCATCCCCCATGGATCGCCGCGGGTTTCTCAAGGGAGCCCTCGGCGTCGGAGCCCTCGCCGCCACGGGCGGCGCGCTGACCGCCTGCGCTCCCGGCACGGGCGGCGCGGCGGCCCCCGGCAAGCTGGCCCAGCCCTCCGCCTCGGCGACGGCGGCCAAGGGCGAGATCACCGTCTGGAACCGGTCCGGTGACCTGTTCAAGGTGTTCGACGCGGCGATCGGCAGGTTCCGCGAGGCGTACCCGGGCGTCAAGGTCAACCACATGGCCGTGGATATCGACGCCAAGCTGGCGAACACGCTGATCAGCGGCACGGACGTGCCCGACGGCAGCTTCTGGGACGACGCCAAGATCGGCGGGCAGGCCGAGCACCTCTACGACCTCTCCGACCTGATCGCGCCCTACCGGGACCAGATCGCGCCGTACAAGCTGTCGGTGAACACCGTGGCGGGCAAGATCTACGGCGTGCCCTGGGATCTCGACCCGGGGCTGCTGTGGTATCGGGAGGACATCCTGCAGGAGGCGGGGGTCGATCCCGCCGGGCTGGCGACCTACGACGACCTGCTGACCGCGTCAAGGACGGTCCAGGACAAGTTCCCGAAGACCAAGCCCATCCACCTGGACAAGAGCCCGTTCCTCGGCCAGCTGTGGCTCGAGATGCTGGCCAACCAGCAGGGCACGAGCCTCACCGACACGCAGGGCAAGCTGCGGCTGGACTCGGCGGAGTACCGGCGGATCTTCACCTGGATCCAGACCGCGGTCAAGGACGGGCTCGCCACCCGGGCGCCCTACCTGGAGCCCGCCGACGTCAACACGCTCGACGGCGGCCAGCAGGTGTTCGTGCCGTGGGCGATCTGGTGGTCCTTCGCGCCGCAGCAGCTTCTCAAGGCCACCAAGGGCAAGTGGCGGGCGGCTCCGCTCCCCGCCTGGACGCCGGGCGGCCCGCGTAGCGGCGCCATGGGTGGCAGCAGCTTCGTCATTCCGGCCAAGGCCAAGAATCCGGAGCTGGCCTGGCTGCTGTACGAGTTCCTGTGCTTCAAGGAGCCCGGATACACCGCGCTGTACGGCCCGAGCAGCGTGTACCCCGGGGGCCTGTCGACCTCCGTCCCCAGTTTCACGCCCGCGCTCGACCCCGCCAAGCCGCTGTTCCAGCCGATCGACGCCCTCGGCGGTCAGGACCTGTGGAAGGTCGCCGTCGAGGCCGCCGCCACCATCCCGGCCGCGGCGCCCATCCCGGCATGGTGGGCCAAGTCGGTGGACTACCTGGGCGACAACATGCAGCGCCTCATGGACGGCACGATGTCGCCCGACGACGTCATCGGCGAATCGGCCGAGAAGATCCAGCGCAACCTGATCGACCGCTCCTGATGTCGGCTCTCACCACGATGGCGAGGTCCGGGCGGAGCGCCGGCGCGCGGCCGAGGTCGCGTCGCGGCACCCGGCTGTCGCCGTACCTGTTCGTCGCCCCGTTCTTCCTGGTCTTCGCCGCCTTCGGGATCTATCCGCTCGTCTTCGCGCTGCAGCTCAGCTTCACCCGCTGGCACGGCGCCGGCGCGGCCACCTGGGTCGGCCTGGGCAACTACGCCTACCTGCTGACCAGCCCGGAGTTCTGGGCCTCGCTCGGCAACAGCGCGGTGATGTGGCTGCTCATCGTGCCGATCCAGATCGTGGCCGGGCTCGGCGGCGCGGTGCTGCTGGCCAACGCGAAGCTGCGGTTGCGCGGGTTGTTCAGGGTGGCCTTCCTCGCGCCGTTCGTGACCCCGCTGGTGGCCATGGCACAAGTCTGGATCGTCGTGTTCGACCAGGACTACGGCCTGGTCAACCACCTGCTCAACCTCGTGGGTCTGCCCGACGTGGGCTGGTTGACCTCGACGGCGTGGTCCAAGCCGACGCTTGCGCTGCTGTTCCTGTGGAAGACGACAGGGTTCGCGATCATCATCCTGCTGGCCGGGCTGCAGGCAGTGCCGGCCGCCGTGTACGAGGCCGCCGCGATCGACGGGGCCTCTCGCCGGCGGCAGTTCTGGTCGCTGACCGTCCCGCTGGTACGCCGGAGCATGGCCTTCCTCGTGGTCGTGCAGACCCTCGCCGTGTTCCAGATGTTCGCCGAGCCCTTCGTGGTCACCGAAGGCGGCCCGTACGGCTCGACGACCACCGCCGGGCTCTACCTCTACGACCACATCACCGCCTCCGACCTCGGCACCGGCGCCGCGAACTCGTTCCTGCTGGTGCTGCTGGTCTTCGGGCTCTCCCTGGGCGCGGTCAGGCTGCTGCGGCCGAAAGACGAGGTGTCATGAACCAGACCAGGCCGGGCCCGGTGCAGTACGCCCTGCTGGCGCTGCTCGCCGCGGCGTTCCTCTACCCGATCTGGTGGGCGGTCAGCTCGTCGCTCAAGCCGGCCGCCGAGATCATCACCGACCCTCTCTCGGTGGGGCCTGTGACGCTGGACAACTACAGGGCGATGTTCGCCGACGTGCCGATCGGCACCGGCTTCGCGAACACCGCACTGGTGCTGGCCGTCAAGGGCGCGATGACGATGTTCTTCTGCCCGCTGGCCGGATACGCCTTCGCGAAGTACGCCTTTCCCGGCAAGAACGTGCTGTTCGGGATCGTGCTGCTCACCCTCATGCTGCCGACCCTGGTGCTGATCATCCCGCTGCTGCTGGAGATGAGCACCCTCGGCTGGGTCAACACCTACCAGGCGCTGATCCTGCCGGGCAGCATCGACGCGTTCAGCATCTTCTGGATGCGCCAGACCATCGCCGCCATCCCCGACGAGCTGATCGACGCCGGCCGGGTGGACGGCGCGAGCGAGTTCGGCGTCTTCGCCCGGGTCGTGCTCCCGGTGATCCGCCCCGGGCTGGCCGCGCTGGCCGTGCTGACCACCATGAACATCTACAACGACTTCGTCTGGCCGGTCGTCGCCGTCAACGACACCTCGCACCAGACGCTCCAGGTGGTGCTGTCCACGCTGGCGCAGAACGTCACCGGCAACCGGATCGGCGCGGACTTCGCCACCGTCTGGGGCGAGTTGCTCGCCGCGGGCAGCATCGCCATGCTGCCGCTCCTGGTGATCTTCGTCCTCCTCCAGCGCCACTTCATCAACGGCATCCTCGCCGGCAGCGTCAAAGGCTGACCAGGCACATCTCTCATGAAACGGAGCACCATGACCCCGCGCGCGGAATACCCCCGGCCCCACTTCGACCGATCGCACTCCTGGTCGAGCCTCAACGGCGAGTGGGACTTCCGGGCCGACACCGAGCAGGGCTGGAATCGGACTATCACCGTGCCCTTCGCCTGGGAGACCCCCGCCTCCGGCATCGAGGCCCACTGGCTGCCCGTGGCCTGGTATCGCCGCCGCGTCACCGTGCCCGCGGCCTGGGCGGGGCAGCGGGTCGTGCTCCACTTCGGCGCCGTGCACCACGAGGCCACCGTGTGGGTCAACGGCGTCGAGGTGGCCGCGCACCGCGGCGGCTACACGCCGTTCGAGGCCGACGTCACCGAGGCGCTGCGCGAGGGCGAACAGGAGATCGTCGTCCGGGTCGCCGCGCCGCTCGACAAGCGGGACATCGCGCACGGCAAGCAGCGCAGCGTTCCCCGTGACGACTTCGACGGCGTGTGCTTCACCCCCTCGTCGGGCATCTGGCAGAGCGTCTGGATGGAGGCGCGGCCGGCCACGCACATCGCCGCGCTGCGGCTGCGCCCCGCGGATGGCCTGACCGGCATCGTGGCCGAGGCGCGCGTCGAGGGCCCGGTGACGGAGACCCGGCTGCGGCTGTCCGTGCGCGGGTGCGGCCCATCGATCGAGGTGCCGGTCGGCCACGGGCCGGTGCGGGTGGAGCTGCCGATCGAGGAGCCGCGGCTGTGGTCGCCGGACGACCCGCACCTCTATCACGTGGACGCGGAGCTCGTCTCGCCCGCCGGCACCGACCGGGTCGCCGGATACACCGGGCTGCGCACGATCGACGTGGTGGGGGAGGATCTGTACCTCAACGGCCGCCGGCTGTTCGTCCGCGGCGTGCTCGACCAGGGCTACTGGCCGCGCACCGGCATCACGGCCCCCGACGACGCCGCGCTGCGCCGCGACATCGAACTGGCCGCCGCCGCCGGGTACAACCTGGTGCGCAAGCATCTGAAGCTGGAGGATCCCCGCTTCGTCCACCACGCCGACACCCTCGGCATGCTGGTCTGGGCCGAGCCCGCCGCCACCGGACGCTTCTCGCCCGAGTCCGTGGCCGCCTTCGAGGAGCAGATCGCTCCCATGGTCGAGCGTGACGGCAACTCCCCGGCGATCGTCATCTGGGGCCTGTACAACGAGGAGTGGGGTCTGGACTGGAACATCCCGGGCGACCCCGCCAAGCAGCAGGCGGCCGCCCGGGCGTACGACCTGCTGAAGAGCCTCGACGCGACCCGGCCCGCCGTGGACAACTCCGGCTGGACCCATGTCAGGACCGATCTGCTCGACTGGCACTACTACGACGAGTCCGCCGCGTCGTGGGGCAGGACCGTGGCCGCGCTGCTCGACGGCGAGCAGGACGACTTCCCCGTACGGCTCGGCCCCGACTTCGTGGTGCGCAAGAAGCTGGCCGGCACGCCGGCCCAGCCCCTGCGCGGGCTGCCCAACCTGAACAGCGAGTACGGCGGCGGCTTCACCTCCGTGGAACGCGCCTGGCATCTGCGCTGGCAGACCCAGGAGATGCGCCGCCACGACAGGCTCGCCGGGTATGTCTACACGGAGCTGTACGACATCGAGCACGAGTCGGCCGGACTGCTCGACTTCGAACGCCGCCCCAAGGACCTGGCCGGTGTGAACCCGGCCCATGTCAACGCCACCACGACGCTCGTGCTCGACGTCGTCCCGGTCGCGCCCGGCCGTGACCTGCTCAGCACGTCGCGCGAGGTCGCCGTCGGCGTGCGGGTCTCCCACCACGGCGCCGAGCCCGTGACCGGCCATCTGCACACCGCCTGGACCCCGGTCTTCGGTCCCGCTCCCGAGGGCGCCGTGCCTGCGGGTTCCTGGGAGCCGGGCCCCGCCGCGGAGGCGAAGCCGTTCCTGCTCGGTGCGGCCACCGAGGTCCGCGCCGTGCTTCCGGACGGCTGGACCAGCGGGCGGCTGCACATCGCTCTGGTCGGCGACGGGGGCGTCGTCGCCCGCTCCGCCCTGGACGTGGACACCCACACCGGCCACGTCATCGGAGACGACGCACAGGCCCGCCCCTGACGTGCCGGATTCCGGCAGGTAAGGCGATAGGGCGGTGAGCCGGCGGCCGGGCGACTCCGGCTGCCGGCCTGATCGTCATCGGTCCGCGCCGGCTCTCCCACCCTCGTCCGCGGCGACCGCGCTCGGGCTCGTGCCGCCCAGCGGGATGCGCAGGGAGACGGCGCCGCGCAGGTCGAGCCAGGCCGTGTCCGGGCTCCGGACCAGGCGCAGCACGACCTCCTCGCATCCCGGGCAGCGGGCCACGAGGCCGGGGGCCCGGTCGTACACGCGCAGCAAGGCCACCGGACCGGTCAGGCCGCACGAGGCGCAGCGGCTGACGGCGGCAGAGACATCGGTCGTGAAGATCTCGGCCAGCGGACCGGCCAGGGCGTTCCCGTCGAGATGGTCGGCCTGCATGTCAGTCTCCCGTGGGGCCGAAACGTTCGGTTCTGATACGGGCGGGGTCGTGGCCGAGCCCCACCAGGAGCGCCGCCGCGGCCTCCACGAAGCCGGTCGGGCCGCACACATAGCAGTCGGCCTCGCCGTACGGCCCGAGATCGGCGGCGGTGAGGCGGCCGGGCGGCCGCGGGTGCCCCTCGGGGGCCCGGCGCGTGTAGGCGAGCGTGACCGACACGCCCGGGTCGGGGCGCAGCAACTCGTCGGCGTAGCAGAGCCGCTCGGGCGAGCGCACGGCGTAGACCAGCCGGAACGGCGTGTCCGCCCCGGCGGCGCGGCGAGCCCTGATCATGGCCATCAGCGGCACGATGCCCGCGCCACCCGCGACCAGCAGCACCGGCGCGGGGCCGTCCGGGCGCCAGACGAACCAGCCGCCCACCGGGCCGCGCAGCTCCAGCTCGTCGCCGGGTTCCATGTCCAGCGTGAGGTACGGCGAGACCTCGCCGTCCGGCACCCGCTGCACGGTCAGCTCCACACCCTCGGGCCCGGCCAGAGAATAGCTGCGGCGGGCGGAGTAGCCGTCCTCGGCGGTGAGCTTGACGTCGACGTGCTGGCCGGCCAGATGGCCCGGCCAGCCGGGCACGTCGAAGACCAGCGTGCGGGCGGTGGAATTCTCGTCGCGCACCTTGACCAGGCGCGCGGCCCTCCACCTAGTCATCGGCGTAGCGCTGCTCGCGCCACGGGTCGCCGTAGTTGTGGTAGCCCGCGGTCTCCCAGAAACCCGGCCAGTCCTCGGTGAGCAGCCGGATGCCGCGCACCCACTTGGCCGACTTCCAGAAGTACAGGTGCGGCACCAGCAGCCTGGCCGGCCCGCCGTGGCTCGGCGCCAGCTCCTCGCCCTCGTAGCGGTAGGCGATCCACGCCTTGCCGTCCAGCAGGTCGTCGAGCGGCAGGTTCGTCGTGTAGCCGCCGTACGAGTGGACCAGCGCGTAGTCCGCCGTCGTCTCGACGTCCTCGAAGAGCACGTCGAGGGAGACGCCCCGCCAGCTGGTGCCGAGCTTGGACCAGCTGGTCACGCAGTGGATGTCGACGGCCGGCTCCTCGTACGGCAGCGCCGTCAGCTCCTGCCACGTCCACCGGTGCGTCTGCCCGATCTCGGTGTCGATCGTGAACTCCCACCGGTCGAGCGGCACGTGCGGCGTGGGCCCGGCCGACAGCACGGGGAAGTCCTCGGTGAGGTACTGGCCGGGCGGGAGCCGGTCGTCCTCGCCCCTGCGTCTGCCGCGGAACCCGCGGGTGAAGGTGGTCACCGGAGGATCGTAGAGTCCGCCGGGATGCCGCCGTCGCCCGGGGGCGGGGGAGACCTCCGGAACCTGGTCACGGCGTCAGGACGACCTTGTTGCACTCGTCCTGCTTGTCCCTGAACAGCTGGTAGCCGCGCGGGGCCTCGTCGAGCGGCAGACGGTGCGTGATCACGAAACTCGGGTCGATGTCGCCCTCGCGGATCCGCGCGAGCAGCGGCTTCAGGTAGCGCTGCACGTGGCACTGGCCGGCCTTCAGCGTCAGCGACCGGTTCATGACCACGCCCATCGGGAACTTGTCGAGGAAACCGGCGTAGAGCCCGATCACCGCCACGATCCCGCCGTTCCTGCAGTTCATGACGGCCTCGCGCAGGGCGTACGGCCTGTCGGTCTCCAGGTGGGTCGCCTGCTTCGTGCGGTCGTAGGCGTACAGCGCGGGGTTGGCGTAGTGGGCCTCCATGCCGACGGCGTCGATGCACGCGTCCGGCCCGCGGCCCGCGGTCAGGTCGAGCAGGGCCTCCCTGACGTCGACCTCCTCGTAGTCGAGGGTCGTCGCGCCCGCGCGCTCGGCGATCCGCAGGCGGTAGGCGAATCGGTCGATGCAGACGACCTGATCCGCGCCCATGAGGTAGGCGCCGGCCACCGCGAACTGGCCGACGGGTCCCGCTCCCCACACGGCGATGACGTCGCCGGGCTTGATCTCGCACATCTCGGCGCCCATCCACCCGGTGGGCAGGATGTCGGACAGGAACAGCACCTGCTCGTCGGCCAGCCCGTCCTCGATCTTGAGGGGGCCGACGTCCGCGAACGGCACGCGGGCGTACTCCGCCTGGCCGCCCGGGTAGCCGCCCAGCATGTGGGAGTAGCCGAAGATGCCGGCGGGGGAGTGGCCCAGGAACTTCTCCGCGAGCCCGGCGTTCGGATTGGAGTTCTCGCACACCGAATAGAGGCCGAGCTCGCAGGCGGCGCAGCGGCCGCAGGCGATCGGGAACGGGACGACCACGCGGTCGCCGACGTGGAGGTTCCGCACGTCGGGGCCCACCTCGACGACCTCGCCCATGAACTCGTGGCCGAGGATGTCGCCCTTCTTCATGGTGGGGACGAAGCCGTCGTACAGGTGCAGGTCGGAGCCGCAGACGGCGGTCGAGGTGACGCGAACGACGGCGTCGTGACCGTTCAGGATCCGCGGGTCGGGCACGTCGCGGACCTCGACGTCGCCGCGGCCCATCCAGCAGTTGGCCTTCATGGCGGACTCCTCACCGCACCGGCTGGGCCGGACGCCGTCTCAGCTGCCGCAGCGCCCGCGTCCCTTCCGGGCTGCCCTCCGACCGGACGACCTCGCCGGTCTCCATGACCTGCTTGAACCGGCGCAGGTCGTCGCGCACCTGCTGCTCGGGGTGCTCGCCCAGCAGCCTGGCGACCGCGAGGCCGGCTCTGCCTCCGGGCGGGTCGTACCGCAGGTGCACCCGCACCTCGGTGCCGCGCCCGCCGGGCGCCTCACAGAACCGCACGGTTCCGCTGTTCGGCACGAGCGCGGTGCTCGTCGAGCGCCAGGAGATCAGCTCGTCCCGGAGATCCTCGACGATCTTCGCGTCCCACTCGACCGCCATTCCGGCGGGGCCCCTGGCCGTCCAGTGGGTGACGCCGTCGATCGTCGTCACCGACGCCACGTGCGTCATGAAGGACGGCAGTCGCTCGAACCGGTGCCAGAACCGGTACGCCCGGTCACGCGGGCATTTCACCGTGACGGCGGCGTGCAGGTCCATGCCCTCACCGGGCGCGGCCCCGGGACGCCGCACGCATGCCCGCGTCGCCGCGTACGCGCCGGCTCCGGTGGCGGCGGCCGCTCCCGCCACCGCCGCGGGGCGGCCGAACCGCCGGACGGCGGACGGCGCGGCGAGCCGTACGCGTTCGAGGGCGGGACCCATCCGTTCCATCGCGCCGGACAGCGCCCGGGAGAGCCGCTCGGATGCGCGCTGATGTTCTCCGGTCATGTCGGCTTCGCCTCGCTCCCCGCTCGGGACGTACGTGATAATCAGTGATGGACGGTGACGAAGCGGTCATAGGGCCGTACCCGCGAATCGCTGACTGACACCCCGCTCTACGGCTCAGCAGGACTGGGGCCCGCTGCTCCTCGTCCGGCGTTCCAACGAGCTGCCGTGGGACGGCTCAGAAGAGGCAGGCACCGGTTTATCGAGGTGGCGCGAGGGGACCGGAGGTGGGCGTGTACACGCGCCGGCGCGACCGGGCGCACAGGGAAACACGCAGGGGCACACGCAGAGGGCCCGTCGCGGCGGCCGGGGACGGCGTGCGCTCATGGCTCCTGGAGGGGCTGCGGCACGAGGACGTGCTGCCCGCCGGGCCCCACGCGGCGGAGGCGCCGCACCGGCGGCATCCGTGGTGGCGGGTCATGTGCCTCACCGGTCTCGACTACTTCTCCACGCTCGGTTATCAGCCCGGGATCGCCGTGCTGGCGGCGGGCCTCCTGGCGCCCGTCGCCACTCTGTTCCTCGTCCTGCTGACGCTGCTCGGCGCGTTGCCCGTCTATCGGCGGGTGGCGGCCGAGAGCCCGTACGGCCAGGGGTCGGTCGCGATGCTGGAGAGGCTCGCCCCGAGGTGGTGGGGCAAGCTGTTCGTCCTCGTCCTGCTCGGGTTCGCGGCCACCGACTTCGTGATCACGATGACGCTGTCGGCGGCCGACGCGACGGCCCACATCCTCGAGAACCCCTTCGTGCCCCGCGCCCTGCAGGGGCACCAGATCAGCGTGACGATCGGCCTGCTCGCGCTCCTCGGCGGCGTGTTCCTGCTGGGGTTCAGCGAGGCGATCGGCGTCGCCGTCGTCCTCGTGGCCGCCTACCTCGCGCTCAACGCGGTGGTGGTCGTGGCGGCCGTGCTCCACCTCGCCGGGCATCCGGCCCCGGCGATCGGCTGGACGCGGGCCCTGTTCGCCACGCACGGCGGACCGGCGGCGGTGCTCGCCCTGTCCCTGCTCGTCATGCCCAAGCTCGCCCTCGGCCTGTCCGGGTTCGAGACGGGCGTGGCGGTGATGCCGCTGATCAAGGGTGAGCTGCCGGGCAGGATCCGCGGCGCCAGGTGGCTGCTCACGACCGTCGCCCTGGTCATGAGCGTCTTCCTGATCGCCAGCAGCTTCGTCACGAGCACGCTGATCCCGCTGCGGGAGTTCCGGGAGGGCGGCAGGGCCAACGGCCGGGCCCTGGCCTACCTGGCCCACGCCTACCTGGGGAACGGGTTCGGCACGCTCTACGACGCGAGCACGATCGCGATCCTCTGGTTCGCCGGCGCGTCCGCCATGGCGGGCCTGCTCAACCTCGTCCCCCGTTACCTTCCCCGATACGGCATGGCCCCCGACTGGACGCGGGCCGTCCGGCCGCTGGTGCTGGTCTTCACGGCCGTCGCGTTCGCCATCACCGTGATCTTCCGGGCGAGCGTGACGGCACAGGGCGGGGCGTACGCCACCGGAGTCCTCGTGCTGATCCTCTCGGCCGCCGTCGCCGTCACGTTCTCGGTCCACCGGCGTGGCCGGCGCCCGGCGACGGCGGCGTTCGCGGTCGTCGCCCTCGTCCTCGCGTACACGCTGGTGGCCAACGTGTTCGAGCGGCCCGACGGGGTCAAGATCGCATCGTGCTTCGTCGCCGCCATCGTGATCACCTCGCTGATCTCGCGCGCGACCAGGTCCACCGAGCTGCGGGTCACCCGGGTGGTCCTCGACCCCCTCGCGGAGCGGTTCCTCAGCGAGGCGCCGGGCGACGAGATCCACCTGATCGCCAACGATCCGCAGCGGCGCGACCGGGCGGAATACGAGGGGAAGGTGCGCGAGCAGTGGCGCAACCACCGGCTGGACCCGGCCACACCGGTGCTGTTCGTGGAGGCCACGGTCCCGGACGCCTCCGAGTTCGAGACCGAGCTGCACGTCAGGGGCGAGGAGCGGTACGGCTATCGCGTCCTGTGGCTGGAGAGCTCCACGATTCCCAACGCGCTGGCCGCCCTGCTGCTCTTCGTCCGCGACCGCTTCGGCAGGCTGCCGCACATCTACTTCCACTGGACCGAGGAGAATCCCGTCGCCGCCATGCTGCGTTACCTGGTGTTCGGCGTCGGGGACATCCCGGCGTTCACCCGCGAGGTGCTCAGGGAGGCCGAGCACGATCCCGAGCGCCGACCTAGGGTGCACGTCGGGTAGGCCGTGTTTGCGCTGCTGGAAGAGGGGTATTCGGCTGCGCGACCGGGAGGCGAGGCTCATGACTGATCGCCTGTTTTCGGATCGCCGGGACGCGGGCCGGGTGCTCGCGGGACTCCTCACTCACTATCGCGGGCTTCCGGACGTCGTCGTCCTCGGCCTGCCGCGCGGCGGCGTGCCGGTGGCGTACGAGGTGGCGACCGCCCTGGGCCACCCGCTCGACGTGTTCCTGGTCCGCAAGCTCGGCACGCCCGGCCGCGAGGAGCTCGCCATGGGGGCGATCGCCGGCGGCGGGGTGATCGTGCTCGACGAGGACGTCGTACGCGGGCTCGGCCTCCAGTCCGACACCATCCGGCAGGTCGCCGAGCGGGAGGCCCGCGAGCTGGCGAGGCGGGAGCGGGCCTACCGGGGCGACAGGCCCGCCGCGGATCTGAGCGGCAAGATCGTGATTATGGTCGACGACGGGCTGGCGACCGGGGCGAGCATGCGCGCCGCCGTCCGCGCGGTCCGGCAGCGGGAACCGGCCCGGATCGTGGTCGCCGTGCCCGCCGCGCCGGAGTCCACCTGCCAGGAGCTGTCCACCCTGGTGGACGAGGCCGTCTGCGCGACCACGCCCACGCCCTTCTTCTCCGTGGAGGAGTCGTACTGGAACTTCACCCAGACCGCCGACGAGGAGGTGCGCAGGCTCCTCCGCGCGGCGGCCTCCGGGCGGGCCGGGGCCCCGCCCGCCCGGACCGACCTCGCGATCCTGCGCTCGGAGCTCGTGCCCGCCCAGGACGGCGTCCCTTCGGACGGGGTGCTGTTCGACATCGTCGGCGACGCGCGGTTCGTGCTGATCGGCGAGGCGTCGCACGGCACCCACGAGTTCTACGCCGCGCGTGCCCGCATGACGCGGCGGCTCATCGAGGACAAGGGCTTCGTCGCCGTGGCGGTGGAGGCCGACTGGCCCGACGCGTACCGGGTGAACCGGTACGTCCGGGGGCGCGGCGACGACGCGACCGCCGAGGAGGCGCTGCGCGGCTTCCAGCGCTTCCCCGCGTGGATGTGGCGCAACGCGGACGTGCTGGAGTTCGCCGGGTGGCTGCGCGAGCACAACGAGCGGCTCGGCGAGCGGGCGCGGGCCGGGTTCTACGGGCTCGACCTCTACAGCCTGCACCGGTCCGCCGACGAGGTCGTCGCCTATCTGGAGAAGGTGGACCCGGGCGCGGCGGATCGGGCCCGCGGCCGCTACTCCTGCTTCGACCACAGCGACGGCGACGACGGGCAGGCGTACGGCTTCGCCGCCGCCTTCGGCGCGGGGGAGTCGTGTGAGCGGCGGGTGATCGACCAGCTCGTGGACCTCCAGCGCAACGCGCTGCGCTACCAGCGGGCACAGGGGCTGCTCGGCGAGGACGAGTTCTTCCACGCCGAGCGGAACGCCGCGGTGGTGGCGGCCGCGGAGCGGTACTACCGCACGATGTTCGGCGGCCGGGTGTCGTCGTGGAACCTGCGCGACCGGCACATGGCCGACACACTGTTCGCGCTGGCCGAGCACCTCGGCTGGCAGCGCGGCGAGCCGGCCAGGATCGTGGTGTGGGCGCACAACTCCCACCTGGGCGACGCGCGGGCGACGGAGATGGGCGCGCGCGGCGAGCTCAACCTCGGCCGGCTGGTGCGCGAGCACAATCCGGAGGACTGCCGGCTCATCGGCTTCACCACCTACACCGGCACGGTCACGGCGGCCGACGACTGGGGCCGCCCGGCCGAGCGGAAGAACGTGCGCCCGGCCCTGCCCGACTCGGTGGAGGAGCTGTTCCACGAGGTGGGGCACAAGGAGTTCCTGGTCGACTTCGCGCGTTCGGCAGGCGCGGCGGACCTGCTGCGCAGGGCGCTGCTCGAACGGGCCATCGGCGTCGTCTACCGTCCCGGCACAGAACGGCAGAGCCACTACTTCCAGACCCGCCTGTCCGACCAGTTCGACGCGGTGATCCACATCGACGAGACCGGCGCGCTCGAACCTCTGGAACGTACGGCTCGCTGGGAGCGCGGAGAGGTCTTCGAGACCTACCCGGTGGCGGTCTGAGACCCGGACGGCGCTGATCCGCCCGCGGAGGGGCCCGAGCGGGCCGGGCCGGAGCCTGGCTCGGCGAACGTCAGGGGGCCGGTCGCGTCGACCAGGCCCCCTGACGTTGTCCCGGGGCCCGGAGCGGTTTGCCGAACCGGCAACAGGATTCGCGGCGGCGTCACGGTCCGATGGATGATCCACCCAGCAACCACCAGGAGTTTTGGAGGATCGATGGCGCAGTCCGCTTCCGCCGCGGCGGTCACACATCGTCTGGTCTCGTCCCCCGCCGGTCGCGTCCACGTGGTGGAGCAGGGCTCCGGGCCGCTGGTGCTGCTGGTGCACGGGTTTCCCGAGTGCTGGTACTCCTGGCGCCACCAGTTGCCGGTGCTGGCCGCGGCCGGCTACCGGGCCGTCGCCGTGGACGTCCGGGGCTATGGCCGCTCCTCCAAGCCCGGCGACGTGGCCGCGTACCGGATGCTGGAGCTGGTCGAGGACAACGTCGCCGTCGTGCACGTCCTGGGCGAGCGGACCGCAGTGATCGTGGGCCACGACTGGGGCGCCACCATCGCCGCGAACTCCGCCCTCGTGAGGCCCGACGTCTTCCGCGCGGTCGGGTTGCTGAGCGTGCCGTACGCCCCGCGCGGCGGGCCGCGGCCGAGCGAGGTGTTCGCGCGGATGGGCGGTGAGGAGGAGTTCTACGTGAGCTACTTTCAGGAGCCCGGCCGGGCCGAGGCGGAGATCGAGCCGGACGTCCGCGGCTGGCTCGCCGGCTTCTACGCCGCCCTGTCCGCCGACACCATGCCGCCCGCCGGCGCGCCGGACCCGCACTTCGTGTCCCGGGGCGGGCGGTTGCGCGACCGCTTCCCCGCCGGCCGGCTGCCCGCCTGGCTCAGTACGGACGATCTCGACGCCTACGCGGCAGAGTTCGAACGGACCGGCCTGACCGGGGCGCTGAACCGCTACCGGAACATGGACCGGGATTGGGAGGACCTCGCCGGCTTCGACGGTGCCCCCATCACGCAGCCGTCGCTGTTCGCCGGAGGCGCGCTGGACGCCTCCACCACCTGGATGGCCGACGCCGTCGCGGCCTACCCGGTCACTCTGCCGGGCCTGGTCTCCTCGCGCGTACTCGACGGCTGCGGCCACTGGATCCAGCAGGAACGCCCGGACGAGGTCAACGAGATCCTCACCGGCTGGCTCGCTTCCCTGCCCGCCTGAATCGGCCGCCTGAACAGGCGAACGTCCGGGCTGGCCGGCGTGGGCCGGCCCGGACGTCATGTCAGGCTCAGACCAGGTCGAACCGGTCGAGGTTCATGACCTTGTCCCACGCCTTGACGAAGTCCTTCACGAACTTCTCCTTGGCGTCGTCGCTCGCGTAGACCTCCGCGACCGCGCGCAGCTCGGAGTTCGCCCCGAAGACGAGGTCGGCCCGGCTGCCGGTCCACTTGACCTCGCCCGTGGCGGAGTCGCGGCCCTCGAACGCGGTCTGGTCCTCCGACGTCGACTTCCACTCCGTGCCCAGGTCGAGCAGGTTGACGAAGAAGTCGTTGGTCAGAACCCCCGGCGTCTCGGTGAAGACGCCGAGTTTCGACTGCTGGTGGTTGGCGCCCAGGACGCGCAGGCCGCCGACGAGGACGGTCATCTCCGGGGCGCTGAGGTTCAGCAGGTTCGCCCGGTCGACCAGCAGGTACTCGGCCGGCAGGCGGTTGCCCTTCCCGTAGTAGTTGCGGAACCCGTCGGCGGTCGGCTCGAGCGCGGCGAACGACTCGACGTCGGTCTGCTCCTGCGACGCGTCCACGCGACCCGGCGTGAAGGGGACCTCCACGTCGACGCCGGCGTCCTTGGCGGCCTTCTCGACGGCGGCGCACCCGGCGAGCACGATCACGTCGGCGATGGAGACCTGCTTGCCGCCGGTCTGGGCGGCGTTGAAGGACTGCTGGATGCCCTCCAGGGTGCGCAGCACGGTCGCCAGCTGGTCGGGGTCGTTGACCTCCCAGCCGATCTGCGGCTGCAGGCGGACGCGCGCGCCGTTGGCGCCGCCGCGCTTGTCGCTGCCGCGGAAGGACGCGGCCGACGCCCACGCGGTGGACACGAGCTGGGAGACCGACAGGCCCGAGGCGAGGATCTGCTCCTTGAGGGCGGCGATGTCCCCGGCGTCGACGAGCTCGTACGTCCGCTCCGGCAGCGGGTCCTGCCACAGCAGCACCTCGCTCGGGACCTCCGGGCCGAGGTAGCGGGCGACCGGGCCCATGTCGCGGTGGGTCAGCTTGAACCACGCGCGGGCGAAGGCGTCGGCGAACTCGTCGGGGTTCTCCAGGAAGCGCCGCGAGATCTGCTCGTAGATCGGGTCGAACCGGAGCGCGAGGTCGGTCGTGAGCATCTGCGGGGCGTGGCGCTTCGACGGGTCGTGGGCGTCGGGGACGGTGCCCTCGCCGGCGCCGTCCTTCGGCTTCCACTGGTTCGCGCCGGCGGGGCTCTTGGTCAGCTCCCACTCGTAGCCGAACAGGATCTCGAAGAAGCTGTTGTCCCAGGCCGTCGGGGTGGGCGTCCAGATGACCTCGAGGCCGCTGGTGATCGTGTCGCCGCCCTTGCCGGTGCCGTAGCTGTTCTTCCAGCCAAGGCCCTGCTGCTCGATCGGGGCGGCCTCGGGGTCGGGGCCGACGTTGTCGGCCGGGCCCGCGCCGTGGGTCTTGCCGAAGGTGTGACCACCGGCGATGAGGGCGACCGTCTCCTCGTCGTTCATCGCCATCCGGCGGAACGTCTCACGGATGTCGCGGGCCGCGGCGATCGGGTCCGGGTTGCCGTTCGGGCCCTCCGGGTTGACGTAGATGAGACCCATCTGGACCGCGGCGAGCGGGTTCTCCAGCTCACGGTCGCCGCTGTAGCGCTCGTCGCCGAGCCAGGTGGTCTCCGGGCCCCAGTAGACGTCGTCGTCGGGCTCCCAGGCGTCCACCCGGCCGCCGGCGTAGCCGAAGGTCTTGAAGCCCATCGACTCGAGGGCGACGTTGCCGGCGAGGATCAGGAGGTCGGCCCACGAGATCTTCTTGCCGTACTTCTTCTTGACCGGCCACAGCAGACGGCGGGCCTTGTCGAGGTTCCCGTTGTCCGGCCAGCTGTTGAGCGGGGCGAAGCGCTGCTGGCCCGAGCCGGCGCCGCCGCGGCCGTCGCTGATCCGGTAGGTGCCCGCGCTGTGCCACGCCATCCGGATCATGAGCGGGCCGTAGTGGCCGAAGTCGGCCGGCCACCAGTCCTGCGAGGTCGTCAGCACCTCCGCGATGTCCCGCTTGACCTCCGCGAGGTCGAGGGACTTGAACGCCTCGGCGTAGTCGAAGTCCTCGCCGAGGGGGTTGGCCACGGCGGGGTTCTTGGCGAGGATCTTCAGGTTGAGGCGCTCCGGCCACCACTGGTGGTTGGCGCTGCCCTGGGTCGGGTGCGGAGCGCGCGTGTGCGCGACCGGGCAGCCGCCGCCTTCGCCCTCCGTCTTCGGGTCTACAACGATTGCGTCGTGGTTCTCAGTCAAGGGAATCCTTCTGAACTAGCTGGATCATGGGGCTCAGGAAGCGCGGGCGGTGGAACAACCGGGGCACAGGCCCCAGTAGATGACGTCGGCCTCGTCGATCGTGAAGCCGTGTGTGTCGGACGCGGTCAGACACGGCGTCTCGCCGACCGCGCAGTCGACGTCGGCGACGACACCACACGATCGGCACACGACGTGGTGGTGGTTGTCGCCGACGCGGCCCTCGAACCGGGCCGGGCTGCCGGCCGGTTCGATGCGGCGTACGAGTCCCGCCGCGGTGAGCGCGTGGAGAGCCTCGTAGACGGCTTGCAGGGAGACGTGGCCCACGCGATCGCGCACCCCGGAGGCGATCGCCTCGACGTCGAGGTGGTCGCCGCCGCGGACGGTCTCGAGCAGTGCGACGCGGGCGGCCGTCACCCGCAGGCCGGCCCCCCGCAGCTCCTCGGCGATGGTCGGGTTCCTGGGCGCGATCATGACGCTAAACCTACCGCTACAAAGGCGACTAATTCAAGAGAACGAATCACCCAAATGTCTTGCTCTCTCAGGTGATGCTCGTCTCACGGCGGACCTCACACCGTGCCCCAAAGGGCGGTAGAACCTCTCATCGGCTTGCGCAAAAGCCGGTCGCGGCGCTGCCTCCGGCGTACGCGCGGGGGTACCTACGCAGCAGTCCGCGGTTCTCGAAGAGGGGAATCCCCCCATGACCACAATGACTGAGCACCATCCGCACACGGAACACGATCACCGGCACGGCGCCGGGTGCGGCCATGTCGCCGTGCCGCACCGCGACCATGTGGACTACGTCCACGACGGCCACCTGCACCGGGTTCACGAGAACCACGTCGACGAGTGCGAAGCGAGCGGGCACGCCGTACACGACGCGCACGAGCACGAGCACGGGCCGGGGTGCGGGCACGTGGCCGTGCCGCACGGCGACCACATCGACTACATCCACGACGGGCACCGCCACGTCCGCCACGACGGCCACTGGGATGACCACTGACCTGAGCCCCGGCCGGGGCTCCCCGGCGGAGAGCGGACGATGCGACCGGCGCTCGCGGCGCCGCTGATCGCCGCGGCCGCCCCGGCGGGCGGGGCCGACCTGGCCGCGGCGCGGACCCAGATGGCCCTGTCCCTCGGGTGGCACATCATCGTCGCGTGCCTGGGGGTGGGCATGCCCGCCCTGCTGCTGTTCACCGAGTGGCGGGGGCTGCGCCGAGGCGACGACGACTACCTGCGCCTCGCCCGGCGCTGGGCGAGGGCGGTGGCCGTGCTGTTCGCCGTCGGGGCCGTGTCGGGCACGATCCTCAGCTTCGAGATGGGCCTTCTGTGGCCTGGCCTGATGGGCGCGTACGGCCAGGTGATCGGGCTTCCGTTCGCGCTGGAGGGCATCGCGTTCTTCCTTGAGGCGATCTTCATCGGGGTCTACCTCTACGCGTGGGACCGGCTATCGCCCAGAGCCCACCTGCTGACCGGGGTGCCGGTGATGATCGCCGGGGTGGCCTCGGCGTTCTTCGTCGTCTCGGCAAACGCGTGGATGAACCAGCCGCGGGGCTTCCTCCTGGAGGGTGGCCGCGTCACGCACGTGTCGCCCTGGGCGGCCATGTTCAACCCCGCGACTCCGCCGCAGACCATCCACATGATCGTCGCGGCGTTCATGGTGTCGGGTTTCGCCACCGCCTCCGTCTACGCCGTGGCCCTGCTGCGCGGGCGGTGGGACCGCTACCACCGCCTCGGCTTCCTGGTGCCCTTCACCGTCGCGGGGACGCTGGCGCCGGTCCAGATCCTGGTGGGCGACTACGCCGCACGTTTCCTCGCCGACTATCAGCCCACCAAGCTCGCCGCCATGGAGGGACTGCCCAGGACCGGGCCGAACGCGCCGTTGAGCGTCGGCGGGATCTTCGTGGGCGACCGTCTGCGCTACGCATTGGAGATCCCCGACGGACTGTCGCTGCTGGTCGGCTACAGCCCGGACACCGTCGTCCAGGGGCTGGACCGCACGCCGCCCGCCGACCGGCCGCCCGTCACGCCGGTCCACCTGTGCTTCGACACGATGGTCGGCATCGGCGTCCTGCTCCTGCTGCTGGCGGCCTGGCTCGCCTTCACCTGGTGGCGGCGGCGCGAGATCCCGCGCTCCCGCCTGTTCCTGTGGCCGGCGGCCGCCGCCGGCGTGCTCGCCGTCGTCGCCGTCGAGGCGGGCTGGGTGGTGACCGAGCTCGGCCGTCAGCCCTGGGTCGTGTACGGCAAACTGCGCACCGCCGACGCGGTCAACCCCGCGCCCAATCTGTGGGCGGGACTCCTGCTGCTGGTCGCCGTCTACACCGTGCTCACGGTGTCGACCGTGTACGTGCTGCGGCTCCTGGTCCGCGCCCGGCCGGTCGCGCCACAGGAACGGGAGACGCCCTGATGGAGGCGGCGCAGGTCCTGCTCGGGGTCATGTGGACCGGCCTGACCCTGTACGCGCTGCTCGGCGGGGCCGACTTCGGCGGCGGACTGTGGGACCTGCTGGCCGGGAGCAGCCGGGCGGGCATGCCTCAGCGGCGGCTCATCGAGCACTCGCTCGGCCCGGTCTGGGAGGCCAACCACGTTTGGCTGATCTTCGTGCTCGTGGTGCTGTGGACCGGCTTCCCGCCGGTCTTCGCGGCGGTGATGTCCACCCTCTACATCCCGCTCACGCTGGCAGCGTTCGGGATCATCGGCAGGGGAGCCGCGTTCGCGTTCCGCAAGAGCAGCACCGAGCTGTGGCAGCAGCGCCTGTTCGGCGGGGCCTTCGCGCTGTCGTCGGTGCTCACGCCGTTCTTCCTCGGCACGGTGGCCGGGGCCGTCGCGTCCGGCCGGGTGCCGCCCGGCCTGGCGAAGGGAAGCCTGGTGGGCGCGTGGGTCAACCCCACCTCGATGCTGGGCGGCGTCCTGGCGGTGGCCGTCTGCGCCTACCTGGCCGCGGTCTACCTGTGCGACGACGCCGTGCGGTCTCGCCTGCCCGGGATGGCCGAGGCCTTCCGGCGCAGGGCGCTGGCCGCGGCCGTCGTCACCGGCGTGGTCGCCCTCGGCGGCGTCGGGGTGCTGCACGCCGACGCCCCCGGGCTCTTCACCGGCCTCACCCACCGCGCGCTGCCGCTCGTCCTGGCGAGCGCCGTGCTCGGCGTCGTCTCCATCGCGCTGCTGTGGCTGCGGCGCTACCTGCTCGTACGCGCCACCGCCGCCCTGGCCGTGGCCGCCGTGATGGGGGGCTGGCCGGTGGCGCAGTATCCGCTCATGCTGCCGCCTGCCGTGTCCTACCGGCAGGTGGCGGCGGAACCGGCGGTGATCACGGCGGTGCTGGCCGTCGCCGGAGCGGGCGCGCTGCTGGTGCTGCCGTCGATCGCGTGGCTGCTCGCCGTCCAGCACCGCCTGCCGTTCGAGCGCGGCACCCCCGGCTGAGCCGCTCCGGCGGGCGCCGTGGGGCGTCCCACCTGCGGGGATAGGCTGGGAGGGGGGTCGGAGGATGCGTGATCTGCTGAGGGAGTCGCGCCGCCCCCACCGCGTGCGCGAGCACCCGTACGCCCCCTGGTTCGCCGTGGGCGCGGTGTGCATCGGCGCGTTCATGGGACAGTTGGACGCGAGCATCGTCACCCTGGCCTTCCCGGCGCTGGAACGGGAGTTCGGCGCCTCGCTGGCGGCCGTGCAGTGGGTGTCCCTGGGCTACCTGCTGGTGCTGGTCGCGTTGCTGGCCGGAGCAGGAAGGCTCGCCGACGTGGCGGGCCGCAAGCTGGTCTACCTGTACGGCTTCGTCGTGTTCACCGCCGCCTCGGCCGCCTGCGGGCTGGCGCCGTCCGTGGCGGTGCTGGTGGCCTGCCGGCTGGTGCAGGCGGCGGGCGCGGCGATGCTCCAGGCCAACAGCGTGGCCCTGGTCGTGTCGAGCGTCCCCAGGGCGCGGATGCGTACCGGCCTGGGCATGCAGGCGGCGGCCCAGGCGCTCGGCCTGGCCCTGGGGCCGGCCCTCGGCGGAGTGCTGGTCGCCACGGCGGGGTGGCGGTGGGTGTTCTGGATCAACGTGCCGGTCGGCTGCGCGGCCCTGATCGCCGGACGTTACCTGCTGCCGCGCACGCGGCGACGGGGGAGCGGCGGCCGCTTCGACTGGCCGGGACTGGTCCTGCTCGCGGCCTCCACCAGCGCCCTGCTGCTCGCCGCCTCCGTGATCTCGGGCATGGGACTGCCGTCCTGGTCGGTCCCCGTCCTGCTCGCCGTCGCCGCCGGGGCCGCGATCGGCTTCTGGCGGTGGGAGACGCGGGTGCCGTCCGCGCTCATCGACACCGCCCTGCTCCGCAGCCGCGTCGTCACGGCGGGGCTCGCCGGAGCGCTGGGCGGCTACCTGGTGCTGTTCGGACCGCTGGTTCTGATCCCGCAGGTCCTCGTGGCCGGCGGGACCGGAGAACTGGTCGCCGGCCTGGTCCTGACGGCGCTGCCCGGGGGCTTCGCGGCGAGCGCCCTCATGGGCGACCACCTGCTACCCCGCGCCTGGGGCGACCGGCGCAGGTGCGTCGTCGGCGCCGTGGCGGCGGCCGTGGGCTGCGCGCTGCTGGCCGCGGATCCCGTCGCCGAGGGCTGGGCCGGGGCTTGCCTGGCGCTGACGGGCGCAGGGCTCGGCCTGTTCGTGCCCGCCAACAACACCGTCGTCATGGCCGCCGTCCCCGAACGGGTGTCCGCCACGGCCGGCGGCATGGTGAACATGGCGCGCGGCATCGGCACGGCGCTCGGTGTCGCCGCGGTGACGCTGGCCCTGCACCTCGCGGGAGCCTCCCAGGAGGCGGGCGCCCGTGCCGCGCCGGCCGTCCTGGCGGCCGTGGCACTGCTGGCCGCCCTCACCGCTTCGGGCCGGGTGGTGCGGCCGGGGGGAGGCCCCTACCCTGGTCGGTCATGACGATCGTGCGAAGGGGCGAGTCGTGAGCGATGAGGAAGTGGCGGCCCGGCTCCGGGAGATCTGCCTGAACCTGCCGGAGGCCGTGGAGAAGCCGTTCGGGGGCCACACCGCGCCCTCCTACCGGGTCGGCGACAGGTTGTTCGCGATGACCAGTGAGGACGGGCGGTCGCTGACGTTCAAGGCCGGGCCGGGGGTGCAGGACGCCCTCGTGGGCTCGGACCCGGAGCGCTTCTTCGTCCCGCCGTACGTCGGCCGCAACGGCTGGGTGGGCGCACGCCTGGAGGCCGATCAGGACTGGGACGAGATCGCCGGGCTGATCGAGGACAGCTACCGGCTGATCGCGCCGAAACGACTGGTCCGGCTCCTCGACGAACGGCCGACCGCATAGCCGGTGCCTCACAGCGGCGGGTAGGCGTTGGCGAGAAGCTGCTGGAACTGCAGCCCGAACCACTGCCCGGCCGCCGGGGCGTACGGCAGCGCCCCGCTGGGCACGTAACCATTGGTCGCCTGGGAGTATGCGGGATCGCACATCGGGTCGGGCCGGATGCCGTCAGGACTCGTGACGTTCACGCTTGAGCCGTCGGAGACGCCCGGCGGCTTGATCCACGCGTACGCGTCGATGCCGGCGGCGGGGATGGCCGTGGGCCGGGCGCCGAGCCCGGCGCCGGCCTGGTTGCACCAGTTGCCGACGCTGTGGCGGCGGTCCGTCCGTGACTCGTCGACGAACCGGTTCAGGTCGCCGGAGGTGCTGGTACGCGTCGGGCGATTAGGGCCACCCCAGCCGTTGCGGGAGGTGTCGATCACCATGCCGATGTCGGAGGCGAAGCCGGCCATGATGAGCCGCTTCCGGAACGCCTGGGCGAACGAGAGCTCGTCCACGTAGTCGTTCCCGTCGACCCACCGCGAGTTCTTCCCCATGAGGGCGGTGAAGTACGGCTCGACCAAGGCGCCGTAGTTCGCGACGTTCACCGTGAAGCCGTGAACGAGCGACGGTCCTCCTCCGGCCGCGCCCGCGATGCTCGCGAGCAGGCCGGCCGCCCGGCCGAAGTTGTCCGGATGGCCGACGACGCCGTGGTGGGAGGCGTCGAGGTAGACGTACACGTTGGGGATGGCGTGCAGCCGGGTCAGCGCGTACCGCACCGCCGCGGGGTAGGCGCCGCTCGCCTGTACGGCGGCGCAGCGGGGGGTGGTGGCGGGCAGGAGCAGCCCGGGCAGGAAGTCGGGTTCGACGATCGCCACGATGCGCAAGCGCTGGTAGGCCGGGTCGGCCAGGATCTCGGCGATCGGGTCGACGTACTCGGTCCGGTATCGGTTCAGGCCGTCGGACGTCACGCTGAAGTCCCCGTTGGAGACCGGGTGGGTGCAGTTCCGGTCGGGCAGGTCGTTCAGCACGATCTGGATCGTGAGAGGAGCCGGGTCGAAGGCGTCCTGCCGGACGGCCTCGTTCAGATGCGCGCGCAGCCCGGGGGAGGGGGCGGTGCCCTCGATGAGGGAGACGCGGTCGAGCCAGACGCCGGTCGGCTGATTGGCCACCGCCGCGCCGCCGGGCTCGGCCGCGGCCGAGGCCGACCACCAGGGGTCGACGTAGCGCCCGGCGGCCACGTAGGGGTTGTCGGCGCGGGCGTCCGCGGCGGCCGGGGCGCTCGTGAGGACCGCCGTGACCGGCAGGAGGATCACCGCCGCGACCACCGCCATGAGACGGGTGCCCAGACGCACCGCCATGCCGTGCCTCCTCACCACGTGAGACCTCCGTTCCCACGCACGATCCACCGGCCGGGCGGGCGCGTACAGCGCTCGATCACGCCGCCCGCCGTACGCGCGGCCGCGCCGAGGGAGATCACCCGCTCTCATCTCGGCGAACGCCGCGCCGCCCGATGCCGCCGCGTGCCGCTGAAGGGCTTCAGCACCTGAAAGCTTCAGCGCCTGCCGGAGGCCGTCATCGGCCCGATGCGGCCGGCTCCGTCACGCGGGCGCCGGTCACGACGAGGCCCAGGCAGACCAGGGCCGCGGTCGCCACCGCCGCCAGCATGACGGGGTAGGAGAGCCACGACGACAGGCCGGCCAGCACGGTGGGGAGCAGGAAGCCCGCATAGCTCGCCGCGGCGACGGTCCGCCAGGAGTCCGGCGTGAGCGTGGTGGCGGGCGGCCGAGGCGAAGGCGGCGCCGACAGAAAGCATGGGCGCGGATGGTGACCCGCTACGACGGGACAGCGTCCGGACGAACCGGCCGTACGGCGAAGGCGGCGGCGACAACGAGGGCCGCGGCGATGAGCAGGTGCCAGCGGATCAGCATGGTCGTCTCGAACTGGAACTCCTGCCGCAGCTTCTCGGTGTCCATCAGAATCACGGCCGGGACGTACCCCTCCAAGGCCGCGATGACGAGAAGCGTCGCGGTCGCCAGCAGGAGACGGTGTCGCGCCCGGTCCGCCAGGACGCTGCTCGCCGTCGCCACCAGAGCGACGAGGACGACCAGCAGACCGTCGACGTCGGCCTTGCACGACCAGAGCACGGGGAAGTTCCACAGCGAACGGGGTTCGCCGTAGGCGACCCATCCGAACAGCCCGTTCGCCTCTCCGCGCAGCAGGACAGGGAGCCGGGCCGCCATCCACGCCGCCGCCCCGGCGGTCGCCGTCCAGAACACGACTTCCTTTCCCGCCCGCGGTCTGGGCGACGGCGTCACTGCGAGCAGCATGAGGAACGCCGCCCCGTAGCAGACGATCGACGGCCAGGGCGACTGTTCGAGGAGCCGACCGGCGAAGACGACGCGGAGCGTCACCAGCAGCCGGAACGCCAGCACGGCCAGCACCGCGACGGCGCCCAGGGGCACGGTCCAGCGAGAGGACAGCAGAAGCAGTCCGGCGAGGATGGCCGGAAGCAGAAGCTCCGCGAGCGACAGCAGTCCCCACGTCGTAGTCCTGGACAGGTAGAGCGGCACGGTGGCCGGCAGCCGCCAGCAGATGGTGCCGTCCATGTCCGCCGGGCCGAGCGCGAAGGCTCGCAGCACGACGGGCCCCGAGGCGGCCAGGACGGTCCCGAACCGCAACGCTTCCGCGCGGCTCACCAGCGTGTCCGGCACCCGCTCCACGGCCACTCCATCGGCTCGACGTAGATCGACTCGGCCGACGGTAGCGGACGTCCGCGGTGGTCACCCGCCGGATCACGAAGCGGGCCGGCTCGGCGAGGCGACCCGCCATGCCTCTCCGAGCTCCGGTGTGGGCTCGCGGGGGGAACGTGCGCGGTGCCTGGGCGGTCACGCCTTCCCGGTCAGATCTCTGGTGCGGTTGAGGCTTCACCCGCGTAGGGGAACGTGATACGGATCACAGAGGGAACCGGAATTTGCAGCCGGTTGAGGAGGCTTTGTGGCGTTATGAGGTTCTTCCCGGTGATCGTGTGGCTCGTCGAGCGACTGCACGTGGACCTGTGCCGCGTGAACAGTCGCCTCTGTCCCTGAACGCAGTCACCACTCCCTTCCCCTCACCTCGCATGCCGCCTCGGCGTCAGCATGCCCTTCTGCCGGAGTCTCGTTCGTGAAGAAACTCTCCTTCTCCCTGCAGTTGCTGCTCGGTCTGGTGATAGGCGCCGCCCTCGGGTTCGTCGCCCGCGCCGGTGACGTCACCTGGCTCACCGCCACCCTCACCGAAGTCGGCAAGATCTTCGTCCAGCTCCTCAAACTCGCGGTCGCGCCGCTGGTCTTCACGGCGGTCGTCGTCAGCGTGGCCAACCTGCGCAACGTCAGCGGCGCCGCCAGGCTCGCGGGAAAGACGCTGCTGTGGTTCCTGATCACCTCGCTGATCGCGGTGGTCTTCGGCATCGGTCTCGGCCTGATCCTCAATCCCGGCCAGGGCGTCACGATCTCCACCGCGGGGGCGAAGGCCGTCGACCTGGAGGGCGCGGGAACCTGGCTGGACTTCCTGACCGGCATCATCCCGACCAACATCGTCACCGCCTTCACCGAGCTCAACGTCCTCCAGATCGTCTTCCTGGGGGTCGTCCTCGGCGCCGCCGCCCTGGCGGTCGGCGAGAAGGCCGAGCCGTTCCTCGGCTTCAGCCGGTCCGTCCTCGACCTGGTCCAGAAGGCTCTGTGGTGGGTGATCAGGCTGGCCCCGATCGGCACCGCCGGTCTGATCGGCAAGTCGGTGGCCAGCTACGGCTGGGACCTGCTCGCCCCGCTCGCAAAGCTCAGCGCGGGCGTGTACATCGGCTGCCTGCTGGTGCTCCTGGTGAGCTATCCGCTGCTGCTCGCCTTCGTCGGCAAGGTCAGCCCGCTCACCTTCTATCGCAACGCCTGGCCCGCGATCGAGCTGGCCTTCGTCTCCCGCTCCTCAGTCGGGACCATGCCGCTCACCCAGCGGGTCACCACCGAGCGCCTGGGCGTGGACCGCGGCTACGCCGCGTTCGCCGTGCCTTTCGGAGCGACCACCAAGATGGACGGCTGCGCCGCCATCTACCCCGCGCTCGCGGCGATCTTCGTGGCCCAGGTATTCGGCGTCCATCTCGGCGTGGGCCACTACCTGCTGATCGCGTTCGTCTCCGTGGTCGGCTCGGCCGCGACCGCCGGTTTGACCGGCGCGATCGTGATGCTCACCCTGACCCTGAGCACGCTGGGCCTGCCCCTGGAGGGCGTCGGGCTGCTCCTGGCGATCGACCCGATCCTCGACATGATCCGTACCGCGACCAACGTAGCCGGGCAGATGGTGGTGCCCGTCCTGGTCGCCCGTTCCGAGGGCCGCCTCGATGAGGTGGTGTTCAACGCTCCACCGCAGCCTCTGGACGAAGCCCCCGCCGCGGTTGGTCCCGCGTCGGGTCCCGAACCTGCTCTCACCTGAGCCTCCGTCCCGTCTGCCGGTGACGACGGCCTCGCCCACGACTCCGAGTCATGGGCGAGGGCCGTCCGCCCGACATGGGCGGGAGCGGTCGCGTAGGGGATCGGTTCCACAGCAGCGACATGCGGATCGCAGAGCCGGAATCGCGGAGCCCCATCACGTGGCGGGGGGCCGCAGGCCGAGCCACTGCTCGGCGTTCCACGCCTGGAACCGCTCGACCTCGGTGAACCCCAGCTTTGCCGCGAGGCGCATCGAGCCGAGGTTGGCGATCTGGGTGGTGAGCACCACCGGCTCGCCGGGAAGGGCGCCGTCAAACCAGTCGAGTGCCGCCGCGCACGCCTCGGAGGCGTACCCTTGCCGCCAGGCCTTCGGCAGGAACAGGTAACCGAGATCGGCCTTCCCCGCGGCAGCCGGGCGGCGGTGCCCGGCCGCTCTCCTGAGCAGGATCTGGCCGATCATCGCCCCGTCGAGCTCGACGACGAAACTCCCGGGCCATCGCTCGGGCACCTCGGGCATCTCACGCTCAAGCTCGTCACGCGGGCGGGGACCGCCGAGGTAGGTGTGCACCTCCGGCGAGGCGAGCAGCTCGATGAACGTTGTACGGTCCCGCGCCTCGGGCTCACGGAGCACGAGGCGCTCGGTCCGGATCAGCTCAGGCGGCCAAGCCACATGTCCCAGATCTGACATGCGCGCAAGCTAACAACCCTGTAGGACGACGTTCAACCTGGGCATTGACGCGTGGCTCACCGGCCGAGCTGTGAGCGCGGCTGGGTGAACAATCCCGGCCTCTTCTGATCAAGGAGCTCCGAACGGCTGACCGTCTTCGCCCGCATCAAGGGCCTCCGTCACCGAGGGGTAACGGTCGAAGGCCGACAGCAGGCGTGTGAGGGACAGAATGCGCTCGACACGGGGCTCGATGCCAACGAGAGCGAGGCCGATGTCGAGGGCCTGACCGCCTCTCAGGACGTACACGAGGGCGGACAGACCGGCCGAGTCGCAGAACGGCACCGCAGAGAGGTCGAGCACGAGTCCGGCGGGTTCGGTCTTCCATACCGTCCTGGCGGCGGCCTTGAGCCGCTCGGCGGTGCCGCGGTCGAGGTCACCCGTGACCGTGAGGATGGCCCGCTCACGCTCGTAGCGCGAGCGGATGTCGAAGGCGGGGTTTGCGGGCGGGATCACGGCCCTGCTCCTTTCGGGAACGGGTCCACCCTGCCCGGAAACTCATGCAGATGAGACCGCAGACCGGCCTTGGCCTTGATCCTTACTTGGATCGTTAGCTGCTTCCCGTGGTCGGTTCGTTACAACGCGAGATTGTCCGGCGCGAGCGCTTGCCGATCACGCGGCGCTGGCGTACGCCGAGTAGCAGGCGGACGTCCTCCTGCCGCAGTCGGAGCAGGAAGGACTCGCCACCGAAGCCTTTGACGCCGATTGTCGCCATCCTGAGCACCGGAAATCACCCACCTGCCTACTACCACCCGTGCCGCCTCCGGCAGCCCTGCCGAAGGCGGCGAGTCGCATCACGCGACGGCGGTCCCCTCAAGCTCGACCATCAGGTCGGGGATCGCCAGCCGTGTCACCCCGAGCATCGTGGTGGACGGCGCCACCCCGGCGGCGCCCAACCGCGACGCCAGCACGCCGTAGTGCTCGAAGAGCCGATCGACGTCGGTGGTGTAGACGTTGAGCCGGACGAGGTTCGCGAGGGACATGCCGGCTTCACCGAGTACGGTCTCCAGGTTGTCGAGGCTCAGCGCCAGCTGCGCCGCCATGTCACCGGCATGCTGGGGCTTGCCGTCGCCGCCCATCGCGGTCTGCCCCGCGCAGTACAGGGTCCGGGTGTGCCCGGAGACGATCTCGCCCTGGTTGTACCCCAGCCCCACCGACCACGCCCACGGATTGACCGCCGTTCGCTCCATTGCCACATCAGCTCCGTTCGAATTCGTCGACAGTACGTACGTCCATCGGCCCGGTAGCCACCGTCTTTGACGTCGTGTTGGTGAGCCTCCCAACAAATCACGACATCCTGTGTCGTGTATTCCTTTAAGGTTTTCGCATGCGCGCCGACCGGTTGGTCTCGCTGGTGCTGCTGCTGCGGCAGCACGGTCGGCTGTCCGCGGCCGCGCTGGCCCGCGAGCTGGAGGTATCCACCCGCACCGTGCTGCGCGACATCGAGGCGCTGTCCGCGGCCGGCGTCCCGGTCTACGCCGACCGCGGGCGGCACGGCGGTTTCGCGTTGTTGCCCGGTTTCCGGACCGAGCTCACCGGACTGAACCACGACGAGGCACTTGCCCTGCTGGTCGCCGGATCGCGGCGCGGCGCGCAGGCATTCGGACTCGGCTCGGCGCTCGCTTCTGCGATGCTCAAGGTGGTTGACGCGCTACCCGCAAGCTATCGGGACACCGCCGCCGGCGCGGCCGAGCGATTGCTCATCGACCCGGAGACCGACCTCCTCTCGCGCCGGCTGGTCGCTGAGGAGGTGCCCGACGCCATAGTGGCCGAGGTCCTGCGCTCGGTGTTCGCCGGACACAAGCTGCAGATCCACTACGCGGCTGTGGACCAGACCCCGAAGTGGCGGACGGTGGACCCGATCGGCCTGGTGACCGTACGCGATCGGGGCTACCTGTTGGCCACGAGGTCTGGCGCGGACCGCACCTACCGGCTGTCCCGGATCTTGGCCGCCAAGCAACTCGCCGAACCCGCACAGCGACCAGACCGGGTCGATCTGGACCGGGCCTGGCAGGAACGCAGCACGCGGTTCCGTACCGGCGGTGACCAGGTCGCCGTGCTGGTACGGGTGGACCCGGCGCGGCGGGAGGACCTGGTGGGCACCGCGCTGGCCGTCCGCGCCGAGGAATCCGACTCAGACGGCTGGCTGCGGCTGGAGGTGACCTTCCAAGACCCGAGACACGCCGAATGGGCGCTGTGGCAGCTCGCCACGAACGCGGAAGCCCTGGCCCCGCAGTGGTTGCGCGACTCCCTGCGCAACCGCGCCGCCGCGATCGCCACCCGCTACGGAGCGTCATCCTGAGAGTCGTCGCGTCCTATGGGCCGCCGCCGGCGCGGATCGGACCGCTCCCCACCGTTGGTGAGCTCGCCGTGCACCCGCCGCAACCGCGCCGGCCTCGACCAGGCAGGCCCTCGCTGTCGTTCGGGACGGGACCGTGTTCACCGTCATCGATGTTCACCGTCATCGATTCGACCGCTTCGTAGCGAGGGTCCGGCACGGTGACGATGTCTACGGGACGAGGTTAGGCTTACCTAAGCGATCTGACGAAGGGAACTTCTATGGCGACGACCGAACCGGCGCGGCGCGCACCCCGCGCGACCACCGGCGTGGTGGAGCGCACCGAGCGGCTGACCCCGCACATGATCCGGGTGGTGCTCGGCGGTGAGGGGCTCGCCGGTTTCGAGGCGGGCGAGTTCACCGACCACTACGTGAAGCTGCTGTTCCCGCTGCCGGGAGTGGCCTATCCGGAGCCGTTCGACATGGCGGTGATCCGTGCCGAGTTGCCCCGCGACCAGTGGCCGAAGACCCGGACCTACACCGTCCGAGCCTGGGACCCGGAGGCGCGGGAGCTGACCATCGACTTCGTCTACCACGGGGACGAGGGACTGGCCGGACCCTGGGCGCTGCGGGCCCGGCCGGGTGATGTGATCCACTTCCTCGGCCCCGGCGGGGCGTACGCGCCGAGCGCGGACGCCGACTGGCACCTGCTGGCCGGCGACGAGAGCGCGCTCCCGGCCATCGGCGCCGCACTGGAGCGGCTCCCCGCCGGGGTGCCCGCCCGGGTGTTCGTCGAGGTGGCGGGTCCGGAGGAGGAGCAGAAGCTGCAGACGGAGGGCGGCGCGGAGATCGTGTGGCTGCACCGCCGCGGCGCGCAGGTGGGCGAGGCGCTGGTGCGGGCGGTGCGGGAGCTGGAGTTCCCCGAGGGCGTCGTGCACGCCTTCGTCCACGGCGAGGCGAACTTCGTCAAGGAACTGCGGCGATACCTGCGGGTGGAGCGCGGCCTGCCGCTGGAGTGGTTGTCGATTTCCGGCTACTGGCGGCGGGGTCGTGACGAGGACGGCTGGCAGTCCTCCAAGCGGGAGTGGAACAGCCGCATCGAGGAAGAGGAGTCCGCCGCTCTCGGCGGCTGACACCGGTCACGCGGCCCGGTCTTCGCGCAAGCGCCCGCAGGGCAACGGAGGACAACCGGTGTCAGCGGGAAACCGATGCCCGGAAGATCGGCCCTCTCATGGAGAGCCGGCGTCGCGGTCCAGGCGGCGCAGCGCGAAGGCGAGCTGAAGGCGCAGCCGCCCCCGGGGATCGCGCACCGTCCACCCGAGGAGCTGCTCGGCGTGCGCGAGCCGGTCCTGCAGCGTCGAGTGATGCACGGTCAGCCGGGCCGCGGCGGAGCGCAGGCTCGGTGCGTAGGCGACCGCGTACAGGGTCGAGAGCATCCAGGGCGCCTCGGATCCGGCGCGGTCGAGCGCGCGGACGTCCGGGTCGGGCGGGGTGCCGGGCCGGACGGCCGCCGCGAGGACCGCCAGCCCGCCGAGTTCGTCGGCGTGAACCACCCGCGGCCCCGGATCCTGCGGGGTGCCCTCGGCGGCCAGCCGCAGCGCCGTCCGCGCGAGCGCCCACGAGCGCGGCAGGTCGAGCACGTCCACCGCCGGCCCCACTCCCGCCCGGACCCCCTCGGGAACGGGCCTGCGGGCGGGCGCGACGTGGGCCACGCCGCCCTCCAGCGCGACCGCCCGTACGGCGACGCCGCCGGGCAGGCCCAGCTCGCGGGCGGCGAGCGACCGCGTGGCCGGGGGAGCGCCGGCGTCCAGCAGCACCTCGACCAGGGCGGGATCGTCCCCGCTACGGCGGGCCGGGGCGCGGCCCCGGGTCCGGTCGAGCACACCCCGCGCCGCCGCCGCGGCCCGCTCCAGCACCATCGCCCCGACCGGTCCCGGCGGTGGCGGGCGCTCCAGCCACAGCGTGGCCGCCCCGCCGGGCACGGCCATGCGGGGCCAGGCCGGATCCGGCGGCGGACCGGCGTCCGCGCGGCCGCCGTCGGGGAGCACGCGCACGTGGACGCCGCGCTCGGAGTCGGTCAGGCAGGCCGGGCAGCCCGCCAGGACGGCGGCGCCGCGGACGATCGCCTCCAGCCCCGCCCGCGTCTCCACCAGGCGGTCGAAGTAGGCGATGACCTGTAGCGCCGCACCGGCGTCCGGGTCGAGCGCCGACAGCCGTCCGACGAGGTCCCTCATCCCGTACCCCGGCCGGTCAGCCGCCGAGGACGCGGCGCAGCCAGCGCAGGCGGGCGGCGCGGGCGTCCTGCGAGACGGCCGCCTGCGGGGCCATGAGATCGAAGCCGTGGAACCCGCCAGGCCACACGTGCAGCTCGGCGCTGCCCCCCGCCTTCCAGATGGCGCCGGCGTACGCCACGTCCTCGTCGCGGAAGGTCTCGGCCGAGCCGACGTCGATGAAGGCGGGCGGCAGCCCGGACAGGTCGGTGGCGCGCGCCGGGGCCGCGTAGGGGGAGACGTCCGGACCGCCGCGGGCGTCGCCGAGCAGGGCCGTCCACCCGGTCTCGTTCGCGGTGCGGTCCCAGACACCGAGCCCGGCCATCTGATGGGACGACGGGGTGTCGTTGCGGTCGTCGAGCATGGGGCACATGAGCATCTGCCCGGCGAGGGCGGGACCGCCGCGGTCGCGGGCCATGAGCGCCAGCGCCGCGGCCAGCCCGCCGCCCGCGCTCGCTCCGGCGACGATGATCCGCTCCGGGTCGATGCCCAGCTCGTCGGCGTGGGCGGCGGTCCACACCAGGCCCGCGTGGCAGTCCTCGACGGGAGCGGGGTGCGGGTGCTCGGGCGCCAGCCGGTACTCCACCGACACGACGACGAGCTGAAGCTCCTGCGCCCAGTCGAGCACGCCCTCGATGCCCACGCGGTTGTCGCCCGTGATCATCCCGCCGCCGTGGGTGTGGTAGACGGCGGCGAGCGGGGTGATGGCGCCCGCCGGGCGGCAGATCAGCAGGGCGACATCGGGCGCGCCGGCCGGTCCCGGCACCGTCCGCTCCTCCACCTGGAAGGCGCCGCCGCGGCTGAGCACCTCGTCGGGCACGCTGGGGACGTTCGTCATCCCGGCCCGCAGGAGCGGGATCATGTCCGGGGTCAGCGACGACGGCAGGGTCTCGCCCAGTACGGCGAGGGCGGCGGCCAGCTCCGGATCGAAGGGCGGCGGGGTGGCGGCCGAGGGAAGAGTGCTGCTCAACGGGGCTCCCGTATCGTGGAGGTTGCCTGCGACCAACTGGTCCGTGCTCACCATCGTGAGAAACGCGGCGGCGACGATCCAGCGCCACCCGGCGGACACTACCCGCCACATGGCGGGTGCCGCGACACACCTGAGCGGCGCGAACGCGGTTTTAGATCCGCGTTACGCGCTCGCGGCTATGGTGACGCCCGACGACGTCTCGGGGAGCGGTCTCGGGAGTGCCCATGTCACAGCGGAAGGTGAAGCGCATGCGCGCCGCCATGCGGCGCGAGGAAGCCAGGCGGCGCGAGGAGCGCAGGCGGCTGGCGCGCAGGATCACGTACGCCACCGTCGCCGTCGTGGCGGTGGTGGCCGTCGCGACCGGGGTGCTGGTCTTCATCACCACCGGAGCGCCGGACACGGCGACGACCGTCGCGAACGCCATGCCGCATCCGTCCTCCTCCGCCACGGGAGCGGCAACAGGAGCGGCCACGGGGCCGGCGACGAACTCGGCCACGCCGTCGGCGTCCGTGTCGCCCGTGTCGCCATCCGCCGGCACGTCACCCGAGGCGGCGGCGTCCAGCCGATGACGCGGCCCGGACGGCCAGGCCCGGCGCGGTGACCCGGCGACCAGGCGGGGGCCATCGCGCCGGTCTTCTCCTGTCCGTGCGCGGACGGACGACCCGGCCTACCCGACGACGCCGGAGACGCTGGGCGGCCAGATGCCGACGTTCAGGAGCCGGTGCGCGTAGAAGTAGGCCACGAGCTGACTGCGGTTGCTGCAGGCGAACTGGACGAGCAGCTTGCTGATCCGCTCCGCCACGGTGTACCGGCTGAGGTGCATCTCGCGGGCGATCCTCGTCGTCGTGTAGCCCCTGGCCAGCATGACGATCAGCCACCTGTCGCGATCATTGATCAGGCCGTCGGAAACAAGGTCCATGTGCAGTCCCGGTTCGGATCGCCGTTCGACTGAAGGGAGCCTGGTGGGGGTCCCTTTGCGGCGACCCTAGAAAGGGGCGCTTAACCATCGGTATGGCCTGACCATGGCCCCGGTTATGGCCCTCCCGGCCACGCCGGTAGCCCACGTTTGTGGGGTTGTGTTACCTGCTCGTCCCCGGCTCATACTCGACCTGCGACGCGTTCCGGTCAGGCCGGGGACGAGCGGAGAGCCGCTCACATCGCTCAGGAGCACACCGACAGCGGGAGGGCGAAGTGAAGGGCAGGCTGTGTTGAGAGATGTCGTGACGGCAGTGGGGCTGACCAAACGCTATCGGGGCAGCGAGAGACCGGCCGTGGACGACGTCTCCTTCGAGATCGCCGAAGGGGAGACCGTCGGGCTCCTGGGCCCCAACGGCGCCGGCAAGACGACCATCATCAAGATGATCTGCGGAGTCACCACCCCCACCTCCGGGGAAATCCGGGTGTTCGACGCCGATCCGGTGCGCCAGCCCGTCCTCGCGAAGAGCGGCATCGGGGCGATGCACCAGACAGGCCCGTTCGACATGATGCTGCCGGCGCTCGACAACCTGCGGATCGCCGCCCGGTTCCGCGGCCTGCGGTGGCGCGACGTGCGGCCGTGGGCGCTGGAGGTGTCGGACTTCCTCGGCCTCACCGGCGCGATGCAGCGCCTGGTCTTCCAGATGTCGGGGGGGCAGCGGCAGCGGTTGCAACTGGTGCGGGCGCTGCTCACGATCCCGCGGCTGCTCATCCTCGACGAGCCTTCCGCCGGTCTTGACGTCGCGGGGCGGCGTCAGGTCGAGCGCTTCGTGACCTGGTTGCGCGAGGAGCACGGCGTGACCGTGCTGTGGACCAGCCACCACATCGACGAGCTGGAGCGCAACAGCCAGCGCGTCCTGGTCGTCGACCGGGGGAAGGTGCTGCGCTTCGCCAAGCCGCGCGAACTCGTGGAGGAGTTCGGCAGCACCCACCTGCTGGTGACCGTCGAGGACCCCGCGTCGGGCGGCCTGGTGGCCGCCTGGGCGGAGTCCGCCGGGCTGCGAGCCAAGACGGAGGACGACGAGGTGCGCATCGACGACGCGAACGCGCGGGACGTCCTGCCGGAGCTGTCCCGATACTGCCAGGAGCACGCGATCGCGATCACCGGAGTGTCGACCGCCGTGGACTCGCTCGAGGAGGTCTTCCTCCGGATGACCGGAAACGAGGGGTGACGATGGCCGCCGGGCTGCACTTCCACGCCACGCCCCCCGCCCGGACCGCGAGGGCGACGGACCTGTCCGCGGTGCTCTACCGGGAGTACGCGCTGCTCGCCCGCAACCGGGTCTACCTCATCCTCGGCCTGACGCCGATGCTGGTGTATCTGCTGCTGGTGAACACCTCGCTGAGCAACCTCGTCAGGGTCGTCGACTACAAGGGCGTCAGCGTGGGGTTCGCGGTCTTCCTGCTCCCCATGACGCTGGCGATGTCGGTCGTCAGCGCGGCGGGCACGTCCGCCATGGCCGTGTTCCAGGAGGAGATGAGCGGGGTGGCCACCCAGTTGTGGTCGTACCCCATGCGCAGGTCGCGCTTCCTGCTCGGCAAGATGATCGCCGGAGTGTCGCTGGTGCTGGGGCAGACCCTGCTGGGCCTCGCCGTGGCGGCGATCATGTTCGACCTCCCGTTCGGCCCGGAGAACTGGTTCGGGCTGCTGACGGCGCTCACGCTGTCGGCCCTGGCGCTCAACGGGCTGTACCTGGCGGCCGCGATCACGATCACCGACTACCAGGCCTTCATGGTGCTGTCGAACGTGTCGATGCCCGTCCTCGTCTTCAGCGCCCCCTCGATGTACACCACCGAGAGCATGCCCACCGTGCTGCAGTGGATCTCCGTGGTCAACCCGCTGACGTACGCGATCAACGGCATGCGGGACGGCGCCGTCTTCGGGTTCGGCGAGGCATGGGTGGACCTGCTCGTGCTGGCGGTCATGGCGGTCGTCGGCTACGCCGTGGGCGGCCGGGCCCTGCTCAACCGCGCCGGCAACATCTGAGCCGGAAACATCTGAGCCGGAAACATCTGAGCGGCGCCATCCGATCCGGCACCTCACCTCGGCAGTCACTTAGACCAGGGCAAGGGGACGATGCGGACAGACACCTCCTCCCACTCATGGATCCTCTCCCTCTCGGACGAGTCGAAGGTCCGGTTGCCGGGGACGGACCGGGCCCGGGACCCGGCCGCCTCCCTGGAGATGGCCGGCCGCGCGGCGTGCCGGACCGGGGTCACCCGGGTCGCGGACATCACGATGCTCGACACCCTCGGCATCCCGACGTTCCAGGCGATAAGACCCACGGCCCGGACCCTCGCCGTCTCCCAGGGGAAGGGCGTCACGCCCGACCTGGCGAAGCTGTCCGCGATGATGGAGGCCATCGAGCTCTGGCACGCGGAGCAGCCCATGCGGCCGGTCACGACGGCCTCTCCCCGCGAGCTGGCCGGGAAGCTGAGCTACGACGTCCACGCTCTCCCGCTGTGCACGCCGACCCTGCTGCACGACGGCCTGCCGGTGGACTGGGTCGCCGCCAGGTCGCTGGTCGACGGGTCGCAGACCCTCGTCCCGAAGGACGTGGTGGAGTTCACCCTCGTCCGCAGGACGGGCTGGAACCCTCCGGCGTTCTTCTCCTCGACGAACGGACTGGCCAGCGGGAACACTCAGGCGGAGGCCGTACTGCACGCGTTGTACGAGGTGATCGAGCGGGACGCGGTGACGGCCTTCGTCACCGGCGGCGACCGGGGCGTCCGGGTCGACCCGCGCTCGCTCGGGTCGCCGGTCGTCGACGACCTGTGCGTGACGATGGAGCGGGCCGGGGTCCGCCTGGAAGCGAGGTCCTTGACTTCACCGACCGGGCTGCCGTGCTTCGTCGCCCGGATCACCTGCGACGACTATCCTCCGCCGTTCATGGGCTTCGGCTGCCACCTGAGCTCGGATATCGCGCTCAGCCGCGCCCTCACGGAGGCGGCGCAGGCCAGGCTCGGCTACGTCTCGGGCGCGCGCGACGACCTGCGGCCCGACATCCAGGACGACCTGAGCGCCAGGCGCCGGCCGGAGCCGGACCGGGAGGCCGGAACGCCGATAACGCCGATGCGCGCGCACGAGAGCCTGGTCGACGACCTGGAGGACGTGGTGAAACGGGCCGCGGTCGCCTTCTCCCACGCGCCCCTCGTCGTCGACCTGACGAGGGAGGACATCGGAGTCCCGGTCGTCAGGGTGCTGGCGCCGGGGAGCCGCGTCTGCGCAGAGGTTTTCTGAGGAGCCGGGTTTTCTGATGAGCGAGGGTGTTTTGATGAGTGCGCGGAACGTGGTCGTCTACACCGGCCCGACGATCTCCCGTGACGAGGTCCTGAGCGTCGTGCCACAGGCGCGGGTGCGGCCGCCCGTGGCCCGGGGCGACCTCCTCGCCGAGACCTGGAGCCCGGACGACACCGCCGTCATCATCGACGGCTACTACCGCGAGCGGTTGTCGGTGGGCCACAAGGAGATCCTCTGGCTGCTCGACGAGGGCGTGCACGTCATCGGGGCGGCCAGCATGGGCGCGTTGCGCGCGGCGGAGCTGAGCCCGTACGGCATGAGCGGCGCCGGGACCGTGTTCGACATGTACGCGACCGGCGAGGTGGACGGGGACGACGAGGTCGCCGTGGTGCACGGACCGGCCGAGCGCGGGTACCCCGCCGGGACGGTGGCGCTGGTCAACCTCCGGTACGGCTGCAGGGAAGGCGCCCGGACGGGCCTGGTCCCGGCGGCGGCGGGGGAGCGGATCGTGCGAGCCGCGAAGGCGCTGCCCTTCATGCGGCGGACCTGGCGCGAGCTGGACGCGGCGGTGGACTCCGGCGACCGCGCCTGCCTCGCGACGCTGGAGCGGCTGATCGGCACGGGCGAGTGGGACGTCAAGCGGCTGGACGCGATGGCGGCGCTGCGGGCGGTCGGCGAGCGCCCCGGCGAGAGATCCGCGGCCTGGGCGGCCGGCACGGCGCTGACGGGGATCACCCACTACGAGGCGCTCAAATGGCGGTCGAGGCGCGAGTACGCGCCCGGCAGGTGGATGACCGACCTCGACGTCGTGAACGCGGGGCGGCTGTTCGGCGACGACTACCCCCGCCTGCACGAGGAGGCGCTGACCGGCCTGCTGACGGACCTCGCCGCGGCTCAGGGCCTCGGCCCGGAGGCGTACGCCCGCGCCAGGCTCGGGGTCGCCGAGCCCGCCACTCTGCCGCCGGTCCTCGCCTCGTGGCTCATCGGAACGGAGCTCACCGCCCTGCCGGTCGCCGAGCAGCTCCGGCTGGTCATGGTGCGGGTCTGGCCGACCTGGCAGTCGGAAGACTGGAGGCCGGTCGTCCTGGAGCGGGTCAGGGAGTCGGGCCACTGGCACGAGTGGTCCGAGATCGTCGAGCGCGCCGACGAGGTCGCGGAGCGGACCCGCGGACGGCTCGCCGTCCCGCCGCCGGAGATCTGCGCGAAGATCTTCCTCCGCCACTGGCACCGCAAGGGGACCTCGGCGGAGGTGGAGTTGGCCCGGCGGGGCTTCACCGGCATACAGGAGCTGGGACACACCGTCAGGAGGTTCTTCGCCCTCGACGTCCAGAACGCGCGTGCCGCAGAGCGGCGAGCCGACGAGTGAGCGGAGTGGTGGGCCGACGAGTGAGCGGAGCGCGACCATGAGCACGGGAGCCGTTGACGCCGGCCGGGCGGCGCCCGGCGGACGGGCGTGTCCCGGACCGGCGCCTGCGGTTCCCCCCGCTGGCCCGCCGGCGCGCCCCGTGAGGAGAGGGCCATGACCGTGACCACGTCGGAGCACCCCTTCGACCCGGCGGCGGCGCGTTATCGTCCGAACCCCCACCCGCTGTTCCACCGCATGCGCGAGCACGCGCCGGTCTATCGGTACGTGAGCCCGGCGAGCGGCCGCGTGCTGTGGTATCTCACGCGGTACGCCGACGTGCAGCGCGCGCTGCTCGACCCGGACGTCGGGCGTCAGCTCGACCGGCTGCCTCCCGAGCTCGCCGCGCCGCACCGCCGGGCGGAGATGCGCGACCCGCTGGCCATGCTGCGGCGCAACGTGTTCCATCTCGACCCGCCCGACCACACCCGCATACGCAGGCTGATGGCGCCGGCCTTCGGCGCCCGTACGGTGGCCGTGCTGGAGCGGCACGTCCACCGGGTCGCCGGCGAGCTGGTGGACGGCATGGCGGCCGCCGGAGGCGAGGCCGACCTGATCCGGGACCTGGCGCTGCCGCTGCCGATCCTGGTCGTCGCCGAGCTGCTCGGCCTGCCCCCCGAGGACCGCGCCCTGCTGCGCGGGTGGAGCGACGAGATCGTGGGCAGCGGAGACCCGTTCCGGGTGCGCCACGCCGGCATGGAGTTCATGGCGTACGCCAACGAGAGGATCGACGAGCGGCGGGCGCACCCGCGGGAGGACCTGCTGTCCCGGCTCGCCGCGGCGGAGCGGGCGGGCGGGATCAGCCGCATCGAACTGATCTCCAGCGTGTTCCAGCTGCTGCTCGCGGGGGACGAGACGACGGTCAACCTGATCGGGAACGGCGTGCTGGAGCTGCTGCGGCACCCCCGCCAGCTGGAGCGGCTGCGCGCGCGTCCCGAGCTGATCGGCTCGATGGTCGAGGAGGCGCTGCGCTACAACGGCCCGGTCGGGCACTCCCGGCCGCTGTACGCCCTCGCCGGCGTCGAGATCGGCGGCACCGTGATCCCCCGTGGCGACGTCGTGGTGCCGGTGCTGCTGGCGGCCAACCGCGACCCGGCGGCCTTTCCCCGGCCGGACGTCTTCGACATCGGCCGCAGCCCGAACCGCCACCTGGGCTTCGGTCACGGTGCCCACTTCTGCCTCGGCGCGGCGCTGGCGCGGCTGCAGGCCACGGCCGCCATCGGCGCGCTGGTGCGCCGCTTCCCCGGGATCGCCCTGGCGGTCGATCCCGCCGACCTGGAATGGACGCCCGACCTGTTCCTGCACGGCGTACGCCGCCTGCCCCTGCGGCTACGCACTCGCCGGACACCTGTCACGCGCCGAAAGGAGCCGGCCCATGAGTGACCGACCGCGAGGCCTCGCGGGGTACGCGAACCTGTCCCGGATGGCCTTCGGCTACGCGTCCTCGCAGATCCTCTACGCGGCCGTCCGGCTCGGCGTGCCGGATCTGCTGGCGCAGGGGGCCGTACCGGTCACGCGGCTCGCGGAGTCCACCGGGTCGGATCCGCACGCGCTGGGCCGGCTGCTGCGCGCGCTGGCGGTGCTGGGCGTGGCGGAAGAGGGGGAGCCCGGGTGCTTCACGCTGACCGAGCAGGGGCAGCCGTTGCGTGCCGACCACCCGTGGTCGATGCGCTCCAGCCTCCTGCTGCTCGGCGACCCCGACACCTGGCGGGCGTGGGGCGCGCTGACCCACAGCGTGCGGACCGGTGAGGCGGCGTGGGACCACGTGCACGGCAGGCCGCTGTTCGACCACCTCGCCCGCCACCCGGAGCTGTCGGCGGTGTTCAACACCGCGATGCGCGAGGGCACCGAACAGATCGCGCCGGCGCTCCCCAAGGCGTACGACTTCACCGGCGCCAATACCGTGGTGGACGTCGGCGGCGGGAACGGCTCGTTGCTGGCCGCGGTGCTGGCCGCCACCCCGGGCCTCAAGGGAATCCTGCTCGACACCGCCGAGGGGGTCGCCGGCGCCGCCGAGGAGCTGCGGCGGGCGGGGCTGTCCGACCGGTGCGCGATCGAGGTCGGCGACTTCTTCGAGGCCGTGCCCGAGGGCGACGTCATGCTGGTGAAGGGCGTCCTGCACGACTGGGACGACCGGCGCTGCACCGCTCTTCTGCGCAGTTGCCGCAGGTCGATCGCGGCGGACGGCCGCCTGCTCGTGCTGGAGCCGGTGATGCCGTACGGCCTCGGCACGCCGGAGGCGGCCGGGGCCGTCATGAGCGACATCGCCATGCTCGTCTACACCGGCGGCCGGGAACGCGGCATGACCGAGTTCCGGGACCTGTTCGCCGCGGCCGGCTTCAGCCTGGCCGAGGTCACACCGCCGCTGGGGGGTTCGGAGATCCGCGTCCTCGTCGCGGAGCCGGCCTGAGTCCCGCTCCGGACCGCCTGATGCCGCACCGGCCCGCGCCCGCCGGCGGATCCCGTCGATCGACTGCCGATCTCACACCGGCTCAGGCACCGGGGACGTCGCTACGGGCCCTTGGCGCGGCAAGCGGGAACGTGACGCCGGTCAGCTCCTCGCAGACCGTCCACGGACGGCGGGCGAGTGCGCCGTCCTGGGCGGCCCTCGACCGCCCGACGAGCAGCCGTGCCGCGTTCGCGGGGTCTCGGCGGGCTCTGCGGGATTCAGGGGGTTTCAGCGGGTCACGGCGGCGAACCGTGAGCGCCGCCACGCGGCCAGGGCCGGGTGCTGCCCGATCGCCTCCTCGCTGGTGAGGAGGGGCTCCGGCCGCCCGGTCAGCACCCGGGCGACCTCCGACCTGTCCGTCGCGGCCTCGCCGGAGATCAATGTCTGGACGCCGAAGAAGTCGGCGGCGAGCCGCGCGCTGCTCAGCTTCGCCTGGGCCAGGCGGGTGCGGATCTCGCGCTCGAACGCGTTGGGCTCCCGCCGCGCCGCACCCTCGCGGCCAGGCTGCTTCCCGGCCTGATCCCCGGCCCGCCCGGCGTCTTGCTCGATCGCCATCCGCCAGGACCGCTCCGCCTCCGCCGCGAGGGCGGCCTGGAGTCCGGCGAACAGGGACGGCCCGATACCGTGCCGGGCCAGTTCCTCGCGCAGTCTGAGCGCGCCGAGCGCGGCGACCGACATCCCGTGCGAGTGGACGGGGTTCACCGCGACCGCCGCGTCGCCGACGACCGCGAAACCGGCGGGCAGGCGCGCCCGCTCGAAGAACCGCCTCCTGTTGACGGTGTCGCGGTACGGCCGGATGGCGCCGAGGGGTGTGGCCTCCGCCATGAGGTCCGCCACGATCGGGTCGCGCAGCGAGCGCGCGAAGGCCGCGAAGCCCTGCTCGTCGGTCGGCGGCTCACCGCCCCGGGTGCCGGTCAGCGTGACGATCCACCGGCCGTCCTCGACGGGGAACAACGTCGCCCCCCGAGCCGGCTGCCCCTTCGCCGTCCCCGGATGCAGCATGATCGCCGGGATCGCGGCGGCCAGGTCGCCGGGCGCCCGGTAGAGGCGCGTCGCGTAGGCCAGGCCGGTGGCGACCGACACCTCCTCGATGTCCCCGGCACCGATCTCGGCGAGCCACCGGGGCGACTTCGACCTGCGTCCCGTCGCGTCGACGACGAGGTCCGCGCGTACGGTTTCGGGCGGGGCGCCCCGCCGGCTGACCGAGACACCGGTGACCCGAGCCTCGTCCCCGATGAGTCCAAGCGCCTGTGTGTCCTCCCAGACCACGACGTCGCCGTCGCCGAGCGCCCGCCGCCGCACCACCTGGTCCAGCAAACCCCGGGTGCAGGAGATCAGGTGGGCGTCGGTGCGCAGACGGTGGAACCAGCCGTCGGCGGAGTAGATGAGGGCGTCGCCGGGAAGGCCCCGCAGGTGCGCGCCGTTCGCGAGGAGTGCGCCGACCGTTCCGGGCAGCAACGCGTCGAGCGCCCGCGCGCCGCCGGCCACGAGCACGTGACTGTGGTGCGACTGGGGCAGCCCCCGCCGGGGGCGCGGACCGGAGGGGTAACGGTCGCCTTCGACCAGGACCACCTCGTCCGCGTACCCGGCGAGCACGGTGGCGGCGAGCACGCCCGCGAGGCCACCGCCGAGGACGACCGCCCTGCTCATCGGACGGCGGCCGGCGGACGCGTCACGACAGCGACTCTTCCTTGACCGCGGGCTCCCGGGCCGGGACCTCCTCGATGAGGCCCTGCTCGATCATGGTGCCGATGAACTCCTGGACGTCCGCGACGATGCGCCTGCTCATCGCGGAGTTGCTGCCGGCGAACTCGCGGGACAGCTTGAACATGACCGGCTCCCGTTCGCCGTCGCTCGCCACCAGCCTCCATATCCTGGAGCCGGTGTCGTTCAGGCTGTGGAAGTCGCCCGTCTCGGTGTTGTAGAGCGAGACGCCCTCCCCGGCCTCCTGCCAGATCACGGCCTCGCTGATCCGCAGTGACACACTGACCTCCTCTATACCGGCGTGATGGGAAGCAACTCGCCGACCCTGACGGTGCCGCGCGAGGGGGGAACATAGGTCTTCCAGTCGTCGAAGACGGGATGGACGTCGTCGCTGACGACCAGGCGGGGTGTCGTCATCTCGCGGTCGTCGGCGGCGAGCTCCGAGGGGCTGACACCGGCCTCCAGCCACAGCTGGGTGGCGATGCCGTGCCGCAGGATGCGGCACTGGTGGCGGCTGTTGCGCCGCAGGTCCCTGGACTCGGCCATGTGCGCGGCCCGGCATCCGCCGCCGCAGGACGCCTTGATGTAGCACTTCGCGCAGTCGGAGTGGTAGTCGCCGCCGAGCACGGTGCTGGTGCGCATCCCGCGCAGGAGCGGCCCTGCGAAGATCTCCGACAGCGGCTGCCGCCGTACGTTGCCCGCGTGGTGCGACCGTCCGGTGACGAGCTTGCACGGATACACGTCGCCCAGCGAGTTGATGTAGATCTCGTTGCCGCCCATCCCGCAGTTGGCCTTCACCGAGCACGGCGTGATCGGCCTCGGGCCGTCCGGCAGCAGCTTGCCGGCGGCAGGAGACGTCCAGGTGATCTGCTGGATCCGCATGTGGTCTTCCCAGCCGAAGTCGTACTCGTCGCTCTCGCCCCGGCCCAGGTCGTTGTGGTACATCAGCCGGATGCTGTGAACCTCGAGCCCCTCGGCGAACCTCGCGAAGTCCTCCAGCTCGTCGACGTTGTCGGAGGTGACGATGTGGTTGATCCGCGGCACCACACCGGCGTCGTTGAGCAGTCGCAGGGCACGGTAGGTCCGGGCGAAGGAGCCGGCGCCGCGGGTGCGGTCGTGGGTCTCGGCCGTGCCGCCGTCGACGCTCACCGTGACCATGCCGAACAGCTCGGCGAACCGCTTGGCCTGCGCGGGCTTCCTGATCATCGTGGCGTTGGTGACGATGTTCGATGTGAGTCCGCTGTCGTTGGCGTGCTCCACGATCCGGAACAGGTCCTTGCGGAGCATGGGCTCGCCGCCGGTGAAGATCATGGTCTTGGCCCCGATGGCGGCGACCTGGGAGACCAGGTCGAGAGACTCGGCGGTGGTGAGCTCCCCGGGGAGGCACTTCTCGGAGGAGGCGTAGCAGTACGGGCAGCGGAGGTTGCACCCGTCGGTGATCGCGTAATACACCTGGCGGAGCGCCGGCTCCCTGATGGTGAGCTTCGGGCGGTTCCCGTTGTAGTAGACGATGCAGTTCAGGATGAGCTTGGCGAGGATCCGATCGGTCTCGTCGTTCTCGTCGTTGTCGCCGAGAGGGGCCGGCTCCCCGCCCGACCGGGGACGGGCCAGGGCCGCCAGGACGGCGAACTCACGTGCGTCGAGGACGATCCGGCCGCCCACCTGCGGGTTGAGGACCAGGTACTTCCCGTCGTGCACGAAGTAGGTCAGGTCTGCCGGTACGTCGATCAACGAGCGGTTCCGCGCGAGTTTCCCAGGCATCATTCCCCTTTGCGCTCTCAGCCGCAGGTGCGGCCCCAGACTCTGTGGGCGAATGCGCGGCCGGAGCCGCACCCGCGAACCGTCCTGACTAGTCCGCCCCGGACCCGGAGCCCGACCAGGCCCCGCACATGCACTTGCCCTCGACCGGCACGGTGTGGGCCTCCACCTCGGGCCGGGACCACTCGCCGCCGGCGCCGGCGTGCGCCAGCACCCCGGGCAGCGCTGCGGGGAGCTTGTCCTTGAGCGAGATGAGGAGGTCGACTTCCTCCCGGGTCAAGGTGGCGAACGCCTCCTCGACCTCGGCGGCCAGCGGGCTGTTCAGGATGCCGGCTTCACGCAGAGCTTCCCTCGGATCGAAGGCCATGCCTTCACCTCTCTGTCTGACGGGAATGCGGTGTATGTCGAGTATGTGCTGGTAGGAAGTGGGTGAGACAACCCCACAAACGTGGGCTAGCCGCGATCGGCGGCGCGGTCGTCAGGCCGCGGAGACGCCGTCCCCGAGCACCCGCGCCAGCAGGGCGTCCGGCTCCTCGGCGCGGTCGCCGCGCCAGACGACGTGCTGGTCGGGCCGCACCAGCACCAGGGCGGCGCCGTACCGCTCTTCGAGCCCCGGCAGCGCGGCCAGGTCGAGCACGTCCAGCGGGGCCGAGCGCCGGGCGGCGGCGTCCGCCAGCGGGCGGCTGTCCGCGCCCGCGGTCAGGCGCAGCAGGGTGAACCCGTCGCCGAGCGCGTCGTAGAGCGAACGGCCGTCCGGCAGCCAGGTGTGCGGCAGCCGGGCGCCGGGATGCGCCGACGGGGTGTAGGCCGCCAGCCCCGGCATGGGCAGCGGCCGGCCGTCCGGGACCACGACGGGGGAGTCCGGGTAGTCGTAGCCCAGCACCAGTCCGAGGCTGTGGAACTCGGTGTCCTTAACGACCAGGCGGCGGGCGAGTTCGTCGCGCAGCGGCCTGCCCGCGACCGGGTCGTGCAGGTCTCCGGCGGCGAACGACGGCGCGAGGAACGCCTCCTGCGCACCGGCGGCCGCGATCGTCCGCTCGGCCACCGGGCGGCGTTCCGGCTCGTAGCTGCCGAGCAGCGACTCCGGCGCCCAGCCGCCCAGCACGGCGGCGAGCTTCCAGCCGATGTTGACCGCGTCCCCGACGCAGGTGTTGAAGCCGTGCCCGCCCCACGGCGGGTTGAGGTGGGCGGCGTCGCCGACCAGGAAGACCCGCCGTCCGCGATAGCGGTCGGCCAGCAGCATGCGCGCCGACCAGGGGTCGGTCGCCAGCACCTCGACGTCGATGTCGGCGCCCGCGAGGGCCCGCACCAGCCGGGCCGGGTCGGCCGGCTCGGCGGCCGGGTCCACGCCCTGGATGATCGCCCACCAGGTGCCGTCGAGGTCGAGGCGGCCCATGAGCCCGCCGCGCTCGGCGCCGATCACCCAGTAGTGCACGCCGACCGCGCACAACGGCCGCTCCCGCAGCGCCCGGCTGCGGAAGGTGACGCTCAGGTTGGGCAGCGCGCCGGAGGACCCCTCGTACCTCGCCCCGATCGCGGCGCGGCTGACACCGCCGCCGCCGTCGCAGCCGAGCAGGTAGCCGGCGGTGACGTGCCGGGTCTCCCCGTCCGGGCCCTCGATCACGGCCCGGACCTCGTCGTCGCCGTCGGCGATCTCGGTGACCCGCCATCCGGTGAGCAGCCGTACGGCGGGCAGTTCGGCGGCGGCCTCGCGCAGCACCCGCTCGACCAGCGGCTGAGGCGCCTGCTGTCCGGCTTCGGCGTACTCCTCGCGGCGGGACGTCGTCAGGCCGAACGCCTCACGGAAGCGGGTGATCTCGTGCCCGAACAGGCCGGTGCAGAAGACGACGTCCTGCGCGTGCGCGACCGGCAGCGGGCAGGCGGCGCGCAGCCGGTCGGCCAGGCCCCAGCGGCGCAGGTGCTCCATCGTGCGGACGCTGGTGGTCTTCGCGCGCGGGCGCAGCGAGTCCAGCGTGGTCCGGGGCTCCACGACGAGTACCTCGACCCCGCGCCGCCCGAGTTCGACGGCGGCGGCCAGGCCGCTCGGCCCGCCGCCCGCGATGAGGACGGGGACGTTCACGGCCGCTGGTCGGAGCCGACGATGGGCGTGCGCAGCACGCCGAGCCGGTCGATCTCCACCTCGACCACGTCCCCGGGCCGCAGGAAGCGCGGTGGCTTGCGCACGTAGCCCACGCCCTCGGGCGTGCCGGTGGCGAGCACGTCGCCCGGTTCGAGGGTGAACGTACGGCTGATCCGCGCCAGCAGCTCGCCGACGCTGAAGATCATGTCGCGCGTGTTCCCGTCCTGGACGGTCTCGCCGTTGACCCGGGTGCGCACGCTCAGCCCGCCGGCCAGGTCGCCGACCTCGTCGGCGGTCACCAGGGGACCCATGGGTCCGCTGCGGTCGGCGTTCTTGCCCAGCGTCCACTGCGCGGTGAGCTTCTGCGCGGTGCGGGCGGTGAGGTCGTTGAAGGCGGCGTAGCCGAGCACGGCCGCGGCGGCACTCGCCTGGTCGGCGTCGGTCAGCCGCCGCCCCACGACGGCGGCGACCTCGCCCTCCCAGTCCAGGCCGGGCTCGCCGGCCGGCACCGGAGCGGGCGTGCCGTCCGCCGTGAGGGACGCCACCCAGCGGCCGAAGACGGTCGGATGCTCGGGCGGGGTGAAGCCGCCCTCGGCCGCGTGTGCCCGGTAGTTGAGCCCGATGCAGATCACCCGGGCCGACGGCGGCACCGGCGGGGCGAGGTCGACGTGCGCGACCGGGAGCAGCCCGGTGTCCGTACGGCGGGCCTGCGGCAGCCAGTGATCGAGGTCGGCGTAGAAGTCGCCGACCTCGGCGATCGGGGTGACCCGGTCGCCGAGCTGGACGGCGACGTCCACCCGCCGTCCCTCGCGAATGCCGACGAGCTTCATCGAGCCACCTCCAGCGGAACGAGCCGCACGTCGAACACGAAGTCGGCGAACGGGCCGTCCAGTCCGTAGGACTCGCCCTCCCGCCGCATGACCGGCGTCACGATCAGTTCCTCCTTGACCGCGAATGCGGCGTCGGAATCCAGGTATTCGTCACCGGCGACGAAGACGTGCGTGGTCACCGGCCGGTGTCCCGGCGCCTCCACGCGGTAGTGGATGTGGGCCGGGCGCATCGGATGGCGGCCGAGCGCGCGCAGCAGCCCGCCGACCGGGCCGTCGGTGGGCACCGGGTAGCTGGAGGGGACGACGCTGCGGAACCAGTACGCGCCGTCGGCCCCGGTGGTGAACAGGCCGCGCAGGTTGCCGGGCGGCTGGGCCGGGTCCTGGCTGTCGTAGTGCCCGGCGTCGTCGGCCTGCCAGATGTCGACGGTGGCCCCCTCGATCGGTGTCCCGCCGGTGTCGGTGACCCGTCCGCGCACGACCATGGCCTGGCCCCGGCGGCGCTCGGGGCCCTCGGCGATCCACGCGCCGTTCTCGCGCGGGGGAGCGGGGGCGTGGAAGGGGCCCTCGACGGAGGACGGCGTCGCCTCGGCCGGGCCGGCGTGGTTGACCTCGTCGACGGCTGAGGTGAGGCCGAGCATGTCCGACAGCAGGATGAACTCGTTGCGCCGGTCGGTGCAGGTGTGCCCGGTGCGGACGAGGAAGTCGATCCCGGTCAGCCACTCGTCCTCGGTCGGCCGGGTCTCCCGGACGAACGCGTGCAGGTGCCGGACCAGCGAGGCCGTCAGCTCGCGCAGTCGCGGGTCGGCTCCGCCGATCCGGCCGAGCACGGCGGTCAGCAGGGCGTCGAGACGGTCCTCCCGGACGCCGTCCTCATCGGTCATGCGGATCTCCTGTCGTCGGGAAGAAGGGAGGCGCTCTGGATCGCTCAGGTGTGGAGCCGTGTTCGGAGGAACGCGATCGTGCGGTCGAGCGCGTCGCGGGCCGCCTCGGGGGCACCGAGCCACATGTGGTCCGCGCCGTCGTAGACGTGCAGGTCCACCTCGGCGCCGGCGCCGCGCAACTTCTCGCTCAGCCGCTCGCTCTGCGCGCAGGCGATCATCCGGTCGGCCCGGCCGTGCAGCAGCAGGAACGGCGGCGCGCCGGGGGAGATGTGGGTGACCGGGCTCGCCTGGGCCGCCGTGTCCGGAACGGACGGCACGGGAGCCCCGAGCAGCAGGGCCTCACGCGACGCGGGGTCCGCCGGGTCGGCGCCGATGCCGGCCGCGACCGTACGCAGGTCGCCCGGCGCGTACCACGCGGCGACGGCGGCCACGGCGCTGGACGGCCCCGTCACCCCGACGCGGCCCTCAAGCGCGGGGTCGCCGGAGGTGAGGCCGAGCAGCGCGGCCAGGTGGCCGCCCGCCGACTCGCCCCAGGCCGCGATCCGATCCGGGTCGATCCCCAGCTCGCCGCCGCGTGCGCGCAGCCAGCGCACCGCGGCCTTCACGTCGTGCACCTGCGCGGGCCACACGGCCTCGCCCGAGAGCCGGTAGTCGGCGCTGGCCACGGCGATGCCCGCCCGCGCGACCAGCTCGAACGGCGGGGGCTCGACGCCCTCGAAGGCCGGGCCCATAGAGCGGCGGCCACCCGCGTGCCATCCACCCCCGTGCAGGAAGACGACGCAGGGAACGGGTCCCTCGGTCTCGGGCGGCAGCACCAGGTCCAGTTCGAGCGGCCGCACCCCGGGAATCGCGGCGTACGGCACGCCCGGCAGGACGCGCGTGCCGTACGCGCCCGCGCGGGCGGGCGGCAGCGGCGCCTCGTGGGCGGGCGGGGGGAGCCGCACGGTCACTCCCCGGCCTCCGGCCAGGCGAGATCGGGCAGGAAGTCCATGGTGTGCGCCCGCGCCGCCGCCTGCATGCGGGGGAAGTCGGGCACGAACGGCGGCTGGTCCAGTGTGGCGTGGTCGGTGGGCGTGCCCATCTGCTGGAAGAACCGTTCGAAGCCGCCGGTCGCCACGCCGAGCACGCGGGCCTGCTCCTCGACTTGGTAGGCGTGCGCCAGCCCGGCCGGGACGAAGCCGAAGTCGCTGGGGGTCAGCAGCCGCGACGTCTTCGTCCCGTCGCGGTCCTGGACGTGGACGCGCACCGTGCCCTCCACGACGTAGAAGGTCTCGTGGGTGTCGTGGTGGGTGTGCGCCGGGATGAGCCGGCCCTTCGGCGCGTCCATCGTGAAGATCCCGAACTGGCCCTCGGTCTCGTCGCCGCTGAGCAGCACGGTGAACAGGTCGGTGAACAGCATCGCACGCTCGCCCTCGCCGCGCCTGAGGAAGAACGCCTCGGGGGCGCCCGGCAGGATTCCCTTCCACTGCGGGCCGCTCTCGGGGTCGGCCAGATATTCGAAGCTCATCGCGTCTCCAACTCGGCGTGGGCGGATTGGCCGATGATGCGCCACCCCGGCCGGCGGCCGCCAGGCGCCTGCCATTGAGCGGCAGGCCTTCTCAACTACGGCGTACCTCCGGTCTGCCCTCAGCAGACATAGCGACAGGTCGCGGGGCTACGGCGGATACAACTGCGCCATGAGTGTTTCACCGAGCACGAGTTACCGGGATCGGCTGAACGAGAAGCTGTTCCAGCAACGGACCCTGCTGTTGACCGGAGAGGTCGACGACGAGATGGCCGAGCGAGCCTGCGCCGAGATGGTGTTGCTGGCCTCGGCGGATTCCGAACGCGACATCATCCTGTACATCAATTCGCCCGGAGGGTCGGTGCTGGCGGGGCTGGCGATCTACGACACGATGAAGCTGGTGCCGAACGACGTGGTCACCGTCGCGCTGGGGATGGCGGCGAGCATGGGGCAGGTGCTGCTGGCGTCCGGCACCCACGGCAAGCGGATCAGCCTCGCGCACAGCCGGATCATGATGCACCAGCCGTCGGCCGGCATCGGCGGCACGGCGATCGACATTTCGATCCAGGCCGAGAACCTCAAGTACATGAAGCGGCAGTCCGAGGAGATCCTCGCCGCGGAGACCGGACGCTCGGTCGAGGAGATCGCCGCCGACAGCGACCGAGACCGCTGGTTCACCCCCGAGCAGGCCCGTGACTACGGGATCATCGACACGATCGTCGACTCCTTCCACAGCATCGCGCCGTACGCCGTTCCCAACCGGATGGGGTTCTCGTCATGAGCCAGTACACGATCCCGTACGTGGTCGAGAAGACCCCGGTGGGGGAGCGGTCGTTCGACATCTTCAGCCGGCTGCTCAACGAGCGCATCATCTTCCTCGGCACCGAGATCGACGACGGCGTCGCGAACGTCGTGATGGCACAGTTGCTGCACCTGGAGGCGGAGAGCCCGGACCAGGAGATCAACCTGTACATCAACTCTCCGGGCGGCTCGTCGACCGCGATGCTCGCGATCTACGACACCATGCAGTTCATCCGCGCGAAGGTCGCGACGTACTGCATGGGTCAGGCGGCCTCCGCCGCCGCGGTGCTGTTCGCCGCCGGCGCCCCCGGACGGCGGTTCATGCTCGGCCACTCCCGCGTGCTGCTGCACCAGCCGTCCACGCAGGGGCAGGGCACCATCTCCGACCTGACCCTGCAGGCGGCCGAGGTGATGCGCGTGCGCGCGCAGACCGAGGAGATCCTCAGCCGTCACACCGGGGTGGACGTCGCCCGGCTGCGCGAGGACACCGACCGGGACCGCATCTTCAGCGCTCGCGAGGCCGTCGAGTACGGCCTCGCCGACGAGCTGATCATGACCCGCGAGTAGCGCTCACGCCGCCAGCAGCAGCACCCGTGGCGTACCGGCGGACGACCCGCGCGTCGCGATCCGGCGCGACGCCGTGATCCGCCGGACGGCACGGGTGAGCAGCTGCTCGATCGGCAACCCGAGCGCGTCGCACACGGAATGCAGCATCTCCGACGACGGCTCCTTGCGGCCGCGCTCGACCTCCGACAGATACTGCTTCGACATGCCCACCGCACGCGCCACGTCATCGAGCGTGCGGTCCTGGTCCAGCCGCTCGTCACGGAGGATCTCCCCGTACACCGCGCGCAGCAACGGGTCCGGGCCGTCGGGGATCGCCGGGCCGCGCTCCTTGCCGGCCCGGCGCGTCCGGATGTCGATGACCACTGATCGGCCCGAGGCTTCCATGCCTCGCAGTCTGGCACGTCCGGATCTCCGGCGGACCGTCTGTTCGCGGACAGGTGAGCGGGCCGACCGGGCGAGATGAACAGGGCGCAGGCGAGATCACGAGAGGCGGAGCGCCCGGAGGTGAGATGACGATCGTCAGGACCCGCCGAGGCCCCGGGAGATCGAGCGCGCCGCGGTCCGCACGGCAGGCCCGAGCAGCCGCGGTTCGGCGTGTTCTTCCGGCACGACCACGGACAACGCGGCCGCGATCCGGGCCCCGGCGGCGAAGACGGGCGCCGCCACGGTGACCAGCGGCTCGGGAGCGCGGCGGCGGACCGTGGCCAGCCCCTCCCGCCGCACCTCGGCCAGCGTCCGCCGCAACTCGGCGGCGGAGACCGCCGTCCGCTCCGGCTCGTGCACGAGCGGCCGGGCGAGGATCTCCTCCTGGAAGCCGGGTTCGGCGAAGGCCAGCAGCACGAGGCCCACGCCCGTGGAGTGCAGCGGAAGCCGGCCGCCGACATGGTAGAGCACCGGCATCGCCTGGTGCGCGGAGAGCCTTTCGACCAGCACCGCCTCGTCACCCTCGCGTACGGCGAGCAGCACGTGCTGGCGGGTGACCTCGGCGAGATCGCCCATGTAGGGCATCGCGACCTGCCGCAGCCCCTGGCCGCGAGGCGCGAGCGAGGCGACCTCCCACAGGCGCAGCCCGATCGAGAAGCGGCCGTCGTCTCCCCGTTCGAGCGCGCCCCACGCCATCAGCCGCTGGGCGAGGCGCAGCGCCGAGCTCGCCGGAATCCCGCTGCGCCTGCTCAGCTCGGCGAGCGTCAGGTAGCGGTGCCGGGTGTCGAAGGCGGCCAGGAGCGACAGCGCCCGATCGACCACCGGATCGCCGTGCGGCGGCCGGCTGCCCCTGACCCGGTGCGCCGGTGCCCCCGGACCGCTCATGGGTGAGCGTGCTCTCTCGTCGAACCCATCGCAGTCTCCGCGCTCGTCTGGCCTGCTGGCACTGTACCCCGGCGTCAGGGGGTGAGCCGGTGACCGCCCAGCGAGATCTGCGACTCGGGCATGGGAGCGAAGAAGTCGAAGTTGGGCGGCGGGCCGACCCTCCGCTCCAGCGTCTTCACCACGTGCCTGACGTCGTCGTTCGGGCCCGCGAGGTAGAAGGGCTTGCCGTCCTTGCCGAAGGTGACGGCTGACTTCTCCTCCCACGTGCCGAGGTGACCGGCCGCCCCGGCGAAGTCCGCCGCCGGCTCGAAGCCGAGATCACGGGCGTAGTCGACCGCGCCGAAGACGAGGTGCCGGACCAGGTCGAGCGGCGCCTCCCGCCAGCCGTGCGGGTAGATCCTGAAGTACTTGGGGAGGAAGCGGTGCAGTTCCACCTCGCTCATCACGTCGGGGCCGAGGGCGTGCTTGACGCCGAGGCAGTAGACGTCGACGAGGTAGGCGCAGACCGACAGCTTGTCCCAGCCGTGCTTGCGCGCCACCACCACGCTCACCGTGCCCGCGGTCTCCTGCTCGCGGGGGACGTCGTCCGCCCAGCCGGTCGTGTCCGGGACGTCCAGTCCCTCGCTCCACCCGGCGTTGATCCAGCACCCCGCGAGCTCGGCCTCCGAGGACTCCGTGCTGCTCGCCTGCTCGGCCACCGCCCGGACGTACGGCGCGACCGCCGCCGGTGACATGCCGAGAGCGCGGGCGATCTGCTTGGGGGAGTTGCCCTGTCCGCGGAGCTCGCGGACCTTCTCCAAGATCGAGCTGTCCATAGGGTCCGAAGCCTATCGGCTATCCCTGGCGGGCCGGGGTGCGGAAGACCTGGCGGCTGTGCCATTCGATGTGGTCCACGTCAACGGGGTCGAGACCGGTCTGGGGATCGCGTACGGGCTTGCCTGCCAGGGCGAGGACCATCCGCTCGGCCGCCGGGCTCCGGCCGACGAACTTCCGGGAGACGGCGATCGTCCGGTCGGGAGTCAGCCGGCCCGTGGCCTGGGCCGCACGCAGGCGCCCGAGTTCGGAGCCGGGACTGCCCGGCCCGTGCACCGTGTCGACGAGCCAGAGACCGTCGCCGGTGAGGTGATGGAACGGATAGCCGGGGCTGGTATCGCGCGGCGGGCCGAACTCCCTGAGCAGGGCCTTGAGATCCGCCTCGGCGGAGCTGAACGAAATCGGCCGGCCGCCCTCGCGCTGGAAGCGGCCGAGGGCGTAGAGCAGGAGGAGCGGCTTGTGCGGCGCCCGCTCGCCCTGCCGCGTCCAGCGGCGGATCCCGGCGACGCGCTCGACCCAGTCCATGACCGACACCATACGGTGATCTTCACGTCGATGGACGGCAGGTCAGCGTACATTGGAGGAAAATGGACGAGCGGCGGTTGGTGCGGGTCTCGAAGTACCTGGCCAAGCATCTGCGGCACCAGCCAGAGCGCATCGGCATCGAACTCGACGCGCACGGCTGGGTGGACATCGACGCGCTGCTGACGGCGGCGGCCTCGCACGGGTTCCCGATCTCGCGTGCCGAACTGGAGCAGGCGGTCGCCGGCAACGACAAGCGGCGATACGTGATCGACGGCGATCGGATCCGGGCCAGTCAGGGGCACTCGGTGTCCGTCGACCTCGACCTGCCGGTGGTCGAGCCGCCCCCGATCCTCTATCACGGTACGGTCGCCCGGAACGTGGAGGCGATCCGCGCGGAGGGGCTGCGGCCGATGGGACGCCATCACGTCCACCTGTCACCGGATCGGGAGACCGCCACCCGCGTCGGCGCGCGCAGGGGAAAGCCGGTCGTGCTCGTGGTGGACGCGGGCGCGATGCACGCGGCCGGGCATCACTTCCGGGTGAGCGCCAACGGCGTCTGGCTGGTGGACCACGTCCCGCCCGGCTTCATCCGCCGGTGAGGGTCGCCACTGGCGAGTCACCGGCATGCGCCTCCTATTTCAGTGGCGATCCGTGCACATCCGCCCTATATCGTTCCTGCGTGGAAGATCTCATCATTGCCCGGCGTCTGCGTGTTCCCGTCGACGACGCGGGGGACGACACGCCGGGTTGGGATGGGGTGGCCGCCCGGCAGCTCGACGCGGCGCTGCTCAGTGTCGGCTTCACGTGCTCGCCTGCGCTGCTCGACCGCCTGGCCCGGCTGCCCGGCGAGCAGGTGATCGACCTTGGCGTGCGCGTCCTGGCCGTGGTCCGCCGCCTGGTCGGCGACCACGTCGAACACAACGCCTACTTCATCGACTTCCCGAAGAACGTCCCGGACACCCTGGAGTTCTGGGCGGGGCTGTTGCGCGAGGCCATGCTCGACCCGGTCGCCGCCGCCCGGCTCCAGCCGGGCATCCTCAACCTGCTGGACCTGCCGCGATACGGCAGCTACCAGCACACCTACGCCGACCTGCTGGCCGCGCACGCCGAGCTGATCCCCCTGGCCCGCGACCGGGTGACCGTGCTGGAGCTGGGCGGAAGCCTGCGGGACGAAGCGCGAGAGCTCTACCTCTCGCTGGCCGGCTCCGAGATCCCGCTCGCCGCCGAGGACCTTGCCGCTCTGCGCGCGCTGGCCGCCTTCTGCGCCGACTTCTGTGCCGACGACCAGCCCGAGCACGTCCCGGTACGCGAGAACCGGGCCGCCATCAACGAAGTACGGCTGGCCGCCGGGCAGCCGCTGCTCGTCGACACCGTGACAGACGTGCTCCGGCTGGCCGCGCTCTGCTCCGACGGCGACGTCACCCTGGCCACCCCCACCCGCCTGCGCTCCTTCCGCCGCGCCGAACGCCGCATCCTGCTGGCCGCCCTGGACACCGTCCCCGCCGCCAAACACGGGGACGTGCTACGCCACCGGGAACAGTGGAAGCGGCTCGGTGAGCGGCTGCACCCCCACGAGTACCCGCAGTTCCCCCGGGCAGCCCAGGTCTTCGACGTGGCCAGGGGCGTGCGCAAGGCGGTGAGCTTCGGCGGCCGGATCGAGGCCGCGCTGGCCGCGGGCCGTACCGAAGAGGCCGTCTCGCTGCTGGAGCACACGCCCGGCGCGCTGCTGCGCCGCCTCGACCACCTGCTGCGCGTGGGTGGCGGCTCCGCCGTGCCGGAGGCGGCAGAGAGGTCTGTCACCCGCGCCTCCGGCCGCGTGCTGCTCTCCCTGCGGGAGCACCTGCAGAACCGGCTCGCCCCCGTGAACCGGGTCTTCACCAACAGGTACGGCAGAGCGTGGGCGACACCCGACACTCGTGCCTCGCTCGACGAGGAGCCCCTCAACCGGACGCTCGCCATCCTGGATGAGGAGATCAGCCGCCGCCTGCCCGACCTCGGCGAGGTGATCGCCGACCCCGCCGTACTCGACGTGGCACTGCCCCTGTCGGGCAAGGCGGTCGCGCCCGGGCTCGGGATGCTGCCCCGCGGCTCGCTGTCGCCCGTGGACGGTGAGCTGCTCCGCTTCTTCGTGCATTGGCGGCAGCGCGAGCGGCGCACCGACTACGACCTGTCCGCGCTCATGCTCGATCCCACCTATGACAACCCGACCCACATCTCGTGGACGTCCTACGCCAACGACTTCGCGACCTACTCGGGCGATCTCACCGAGGCCCCCGACGGCGCCTCGGAGTTCATCGACGTGCGTCTCGCCCACGCCACCAAGCCGATCATCATCCCCCAGGTCGACATCTATGCCGGGGAGCGGTTCGACGAGGCGGCCGAGGCGTTCTTCGGCTACATGACCAGGGACGCCGCCCAGGAGGGCAGGCCGTTCGAACCGCGCACCGTGCGGATGAAGTCCGACCTGCGTGGATCCGGCCGCATCGCGCTCCCGCTCGTCTTCCTGCGCGGGGACGACGATGTCTGGCGGGTGAAGTGGTTGCACCTTTACCTGTCGGGCCATCCGGCGTTCAACCAGGTGGAGGGCAACCGGGTCACCACGTCGCTGCTCGTGCGCTCGATCGTGGAGCGGGACTACCTGCGGGTCGGCTACCTGGTCGACCTGCTACGGGCCAAGTTCTCCACGGGCGGCCACGTCACGTACATCGGGCTCGAGACACCCGCCGACCTCCCGGAAGGGACGCGGGTCTACACGCCCGCCACGCTGCACGAGTTGATCCCGGCCTGATATCTTGCTGACGGCAAGGCCATGGGAGGGCTTCCTTCTCACTCTTTTGGAACCGGTCTGCCCGTACGGGCGCCGGTCTGGATCTAGCTCTCCCGCTTTCCTTGCGCGTCGGCGGGTGAGGCCATTCGGAGGCTTCCTTCTCACCTGGTTCAATTCCAGGTGGGCCCTGTAAGGGCCTGCTGGTGAATATAGCTTCCGAGCCCTCCTCACCCGCCCGGCCTGGCGAACCGCCCACCTTCGTCGCTCGAACTTAAAGTAACGAAACAATGACGCTGAGTGACATGAGGCCCGCCGCCTGTGTCGGCGCGGATACGGTCACGCAGTGGCACTAGCCGAACACGAAGCGCTCGTCCGCCTGTTCTCCGAGCGACCCGACCTCGCCGCCGACCTGCTCACTCGCTCCCTCAGGGTCGACCTGCCCGACTACGACTACGTGGGCCTCGAATCGGCCGATCTCACCGAGGTCACGCCCACCGAACGTCGCGCCGACTCGGTCGTAGCTCTGCGTCGTAAGAGCCCCGACGACGAGCCCGAACCCGTCCTGGCTGTGATCGTGGAAGTCCAGCGTGACCGTGATTCCGACAAGCTCTGGTCCTGGCCGCTGTACCTCAGCAGTCTGCGCAGCCGGTTGAAATGTCCGGTCATGCTCTTGGTCGTCGCGCCCGACGCGGCGATCGCCCGTTGGTGCGCCCGCCCCATCGAACTGGGTCACCCCGGTATGGTGCTGACCCCGCTCGTCGTCGGACCAGCCGAGGTCCCGGTGATCACCGACCCCGGCCAGGTGGCGGAGGACCTCGAACTCGCCGTACTGTCGGTGATCCATCATGCCGACACGCCGCAGGGTCCGGAGATCCTCGAAGCCCTGCTCACGGCGTTGCACAATCTCGACCGCGATCAGGCGGGTATGTACGCTGACATGGTGCGTGCGGCGCTGCCCGGGGAGATCTGGGATCACTTGGAGAAGCACTTGAAGACCGAGACCTACGAGTACCTGAGTGACTGGGCTCGCGACAACATCGCCAAGGGCAAGGCCGAAGGGAAGGCCGAAGGCAAGGCGGAGGGCAAGGCGGAGGGCAAGGCGGAGGGACAGGCCGAGGCGATCCTGACTGTCCTGTCGGCCCGGGGCATCGAGGTGTCCGAGGACATCTCCGAAAAGATCCGGAAATGTCATGACCTCGACCGGCTGACTGCCTGGCTCCGAGCAGCCGCCACAGTCGACTCTTCTGACGCACTGCTCGACGACATCTCCTGACGCCGTCCCGTGACGTGCCCCCGTTGTGCCGGGTGCTCCGGGGGAGACCGCACATCCTCTGACCACGACGGCGCGATGGCGACAGCTCGTGATGACCCGGCCGCGCTGCCGGCTCTGCTGAAGTCCGCCCGGCAGAGGGCTTCGCGGTGACGATCTGAAAGTGACGAGCTGTGGTGCCCGGCCGCCGGCTCGTACAGCACTGCGGTGGCGATCCGGCGATCGGTGACTCGGCCTACGCTCGTCAGCGGGGGACGATCGGCAGTGTGATGTACGAGTCGGGGAAGACCTTCTGGTGCTGGACGACCAGGTCCGCCTCGGTAGCCGCGCGACGGCCCGTCCCCGGGTTGCGGTCGAAACGGGGGAAGTTGGAGCTGGAGATCTCTACCCGGATGCGGTGGCCGGCCTTGAAGACCTGGCTGGTGGCGACCAGGTCGATGGCGAACGTCCCCGACGACTCGAAAACGCGCACGATGCCGTCGATCACGCTCATCGCGCGGCCGTCCGGATACACGTCGACGAGCTTGGCCGTCCAGTCGGTCGAGGCGGCGGAGGTCTCCGCGTGCAGGGTCACCGACACCGGGCCGGTGACCTCGACGTCGGAGGCGAGCACCTCGGTGGAGTAGCAGAGCACGTCGGGCCGCCGCTCCACGTCGCGCTGGTCCTGCGGGCCGACGTTGGTGGGGTCGGGCAGCAGGGTCGGCCCGCCGACGGTCGGGACCGGGTCACGCGGGTCGAAGGTGAAGGTCGCCGGCTCGTACGCCGAGGGAGGCTCGGGGGAGAGCAGGCCATCCGCGTGCAGGTAGTAGGCGGTCTCGACGGCGCGCTCCAGCGGCCAGGCCTCCTCGTCCCGCCAGACGTCGTCCCCCATCACGAAGATCTTCACGGCGGGGCCCGTGTCCTCGCCCTTCAGGAACGCGAGTTGCCGCTGCTCCAGGCCGATCGCCTCCGCCGAGGCGGCGGCCCCGAAGAACAGCCGTCCGGTGCCCGCGGCGCCCGGCGCGAGGTGGGACCAGGGGCCGATGACCAGAGGGCCGCCCAGGCGGCGGTGGTTCTCCAGCGTTCCGCCGAGGAACAAGTCGAACCAGCCCGCCACGTGCATGACCGGCACCTCGATGCGATCGTGGCGCAGGGTCTCGGCCAGTTCCTCCCAGTAGGCGTCGCGTTCCACGTGCGAGGTCCAGTCGCGCCACCAGGGGATGCCGGGGATGTCGCCGACCGGCAGGGTTCGCGCCGCGGCGTCCTGGTCGCCCAGAACGGGAAGAACCGCGGCGAACCCCGCGCCGACGTCCTCGCCCGCCTCACCGGCGTGCATGAGCCCGAGCAGCGCCTGAAAGGCGCCCCAGTTGAGGGCCGACCCCAGCGCGAAGGCCCCGCCGTGATACTTGAGGCCGTCGTAGAAGTCGTGCGGCGTCATCGACGCGACGACGGCCTTCAGCCCCGGCGGACGGGTCGCCGCCGCCTGCAGTGCACATCCGGCGAGGTAGGACATGCCGCTCATCACGACCTCACCGTTCGACCAGGGCTGCGAGGTGATCCAGGCGATCGTGTCGTGGCCGTCGGCGCCCTCGTCCACCCACGGCCGGAACTCGCCGTCGCTGCTCCCGCGCCCCCGGCAGTGCTGCAGCACCACTGCGAACCCGGCCCGCAGCGCGGGCGTCACCGGCGCCGTCCGGAACGAGTCCTCGCCGTACGGCGTGCGCATGAGCAACGTGGGGAACGGACCGCCGCCGGCCGGCAGGTGGACGGTGCCCCGCAGGATGGTGCCGTCCCGCATCGGCATCGGGACGTCGTGCTCGACGGTGACCGGCAGAGGGGGGCGGTCGAGCTTCGGCATGAGGACTCCTCAGGTCAGGGCATAGGCGTCGTAGCGTACGGCGGTGGCCACGCGGGCGGCCGAGGCCACGGCGAGGGTGCGGTTGAGCCACAGATATCGATCGTCGCCGGTCTCGAAGCGGCAGAACAGCCGGAAGTAGTACTCCGACGGGTCAACGTCCTCGCCCCGCGCGAGGCGGCCGAGCACCTCGGGGGAGCCGTGCCGGACTCCGCTGGTGGTGATGTAGAGATGCGCGCCGTCGTGCGTGCGCAGCGTGTAGCGGGTGTCGATGCTGATCATGCCGTCGGCGTGGACGACCTGCCAGTCGGCCCCGCCGGGCAGCACGGTGCCCGACAGGCGGGGACCGTCGAACGTGCCGCCCACGATGTTGACCACACGGCGGTGGCCCCACTGAGAGTCGCCGAGGTCGAGCACGGGGTCGAGATCCACGCGGAACGTGGCGAGCGGTTCCAGGTTCACGAGACCGCGCTCCGATCGACGCTCCAGGAGGGGCGTTCATTGAGCGAGGCGGGGTCGAACCCGGCCGTGCGCTTGTAGGAGGCGGCGATCTCCGCCCGCTCGGCGTGGGGGATGACCTGCTCGATGTCGTCGAACCCGCCGGGCGCGCGTTCGTGGACGAGCTTCATGACGATCTCCGGGCCCATCTCGCGGTTGGACAGTTGCAGCGCCGTCGTGGCCGGGCGGCGCGTCTCCTCGTACGCCGCCAGGTCGCCCCGGGCGAGGGCGTACGCCAGCACCCGGGCGTCGATGATCGCCTGGGAGGCGCCGTTGGAGCCGATCGGATACATCGCGTGCGCCGCGTCGCCGAGCAACGTGACCTTGCCGAGGGTCCAGCGGGGGAGCGGCTCGCGGTCCACCATCGGGTACTCGTACGCGGTCTCGGCCCCGGCGATGATCCCCGGCACGTCGAGCCAGTCGAAGCGCCAGTCGGCGAAGTGCCTGCCGATCTCGGCCAGGTCGGCCGGGCGGTTCCAGTTCCCCCGGTCCGGGGCGTCGCCGTCCAGAGGCCGCTCCGCGATCCAGTTGATCAGCGTGCGGTCGCCGGTCTCGATCGGGTAGGCGACGAACTTCTGCGTGCCGTCGCCTGCCATGATCATCGATCGGCCGGTCAGGAACGGTTCGCCGTAGGTGACGCCCCGCCACAGGACCAGGCCGTTCCACGGCGGCGGGCCCTCACCGGGGTACAGATGGGCGCGCACGGCCGAGTGGATCCCGTCCGCGCCGATCAGCAGGTCTTCGGTGCCGGGGCCGGTGATCCGGCTGCCGGTCCGTACGGCGTCCGGGCCCAGCCGCTCGACCACCGCCTCCAGCAGGAGCATCTGAAGTCTCCCGCGGTGGACGGAGTACTGCGGCCAGGCGTAGCCGGCGGCCAGACCTCGGGGTTCGGACCAGATCGACGTGCCGTAGCGGTTGAAGTAGGCCAGTTCGGCCGTGGCCACGCCGATCTCCGCCAGCCGGTCGGCCAGGCCCAGCTCGGTCAGCTCCCGTACGGCATGCGGGAGGAGGTTGATCCCGACGCCCAGCGGCCGGATCTCGGGGGCGGCCTCGTGCACGGTCACGTCTTCGAACCCGGCCGTGTGCAGGCTGAGCGCGGCGGTCAGCCCGCCGATGCCCGCTCCGGCGATGACGATGCGCACGGGCGCCCTCCGAGGGAAACGAGAAGTTGTTATGGCCGTAACAATATTCACGACACCGCTGCGGCTGCGCAAGACTTGACCGATGAACAGCGAGCCCGACATTCAGCCGGATCTCGGCGTGGACGTGCCGCCTGACCTGCGGTATGCCGCGTACGCGCGCGAGCGCCTGGCGGCCATGTCGCCTCCGGCCGACGCCGAGGCGTTCGCGCTGGCCTATCACCTGCTCCAGCTCGCGTACCTGCTGGTCACCGACCTGGAGACCCGGATCCACCGCCCGCGCGGCCTGACGCTGCCCGGTTTCCGGCTGATGTTCAAGCTCTGGCTGCTCGGCCCCACCCAGCCCGTACGGCTCGCCGAGATCTCCGCCATGTCGCGGTCCGCGGTGACCAACGCCGTCAACACCCTCGAACGCGGCGGCCTGGTCGAACGCCGGCCCGTGCCGGAGGACGGCCGCGCGGTGGTCGTCACGCTGACCGCGGCGGGCGAGGCGGCCGTGCGTGAAGCGTTCTCCGAGCAGACCCGCAGGGAGCGGGAGTGGTTCGCCTGCCTCGGCCCCGCCGAGCGCGAGCAGATGACCGCCCTGCTGGCCCGGATCCTCCACAGCCGGCCGGCGGATCTTTCATAGGACGAACCGGGGCAGTCGCCCAGAAGCTACCCGTAAAGTTCTCGCAGGCGTCCCCGGGGGCGGGACGCGTCCGCTTCACCGTGAGGACCGCACCCGTGGCCGTTTCCGAGCAGTTCCCGCCGTTCGCGGCGCCGGACGCCGACGCCGCAGCCGAGGACCGGCCCGGCGGGGCGGAGCCGGACCCGTTCCCCGGCGACACTCACTGGTACGACCTCCCGGACGACGACGCCGCGCCGGAGGAGGGCGAGCCCATCAGCCTGGCAAGGCGCCTCTGGCGTGCGCTGGGACGGCGCTGAAACGCCTGGCCATGAACGTGGCGTCAGGTGTCGCGCCCCCGGGTCGCGGCGTCGGCGAGCAGCCCGAGCCCGACGCCCAGCATCCATACGTCCTTGCTGACGCCGACGCCCGCCGGGCTCGGCCAGATGCTGCGGGGCTTGTGCAGCGCGGGCGTGCGCAGGTAGAGCGCGAGCAGGCCGCCGGAGAACCCGGTGAGCGCGGCCCCGGCGACCGCCGCCGGCACGAACGGCGCCAGGAGCGCCACGCCCGTCGCGATCTCGGTCGCCGACAGCAGCTTGAGGAACCGGCGAGGCGGAACGGACTTCAGGAACGGGAAGGCGCCGACGGCCATGCCGTGGATGCCGGCGGCTTGATCGTCGTCGCCGTTCCACTTCTCCACACCTGAGTGCAGGATGTACGCGCCGGTGGCCACCCGCCCCGGCACCTCCCGGGCCCTCATGAACGTCATCGGCGACTCCTGTCCGTTGCGGCCTGTGTCGTCCGGCCTGCGACGATACTCGCCCGCCAGGCGGAACCGACTCCCGGGGTCGCGAGCCTCAGCCGGTCGCCTGTCGTCACGCGCCGTCTCACAGACCGTGCCGGCGTTGATCGCGGTCGCCTCCGGAGCGTCCGGCCGCAGCCCGCGGGCGCGGCGGTTATCGCCGGGGAAGCCCGGGTGTCCGCGCGTCCCCACCGGTCACCTGGTCGAGCAGTTCGAGCAGGTGGTGGTAGGTCTTCCCGGTGGCGCGGGTCATGCCGATCTCGCAGGTGCGGTTGACCGAGGCGTGCGCGGCGAAGCCGCCCTCGGTCACCGAGGCGGCCTCGGCGCGGGTGGCGGAGGCGGTCAGTTCCGGGTGCAGCAGCC